>CAMOIA010000111.1 GCA_946615785.1 uncultured Clostridia bacterium | reverse complement strand
TGTCGCTCTTGCCCTTGGGATCAAAATCGCTGCCGCCCTTGCCGCCGCCGATGGGAAGGCCCGTCAGGCTGTTTTTCAGGATCTGCTCAAAGCCGAGGAATTTGATCACGCTCAGGTTCACGGACGGATGCAGGCGCAGACCGCCCTTGTAGGGGCCGATGGCACTGTTGAACTGCACACGGTAGCCGCGGTTCACCTGAACCTGTCCCTTGTCGTCCACCCAGGGCACCCGGAACATGATGATGCGCTCCGGCTCCACAAAGCGGTCCAGGAGGCCTGCCTTTTCGTATTCGGGATGCTTGTCAAAAACCGGACTCAGACTGCTCAGAATTTCATAAGCCGCCTGCAGGAATTCACTCTCATGCGCGTTGCGGGCCTTCAGGCCTTCATATACTTTTTCTACATATGCGTTCATTTCACAAACCTCCTTTGGTCATTCGATGTCGATAGCATTTTATCCGGAATCCCCTTTGTATACAAGAGGGGAAGGCGGGCGTTTTTGCATTTTCTGTGTTCAAATCCTGCACTTTGTCTGTATTTGTCATACGAGCGTGGCAAAGTAATCTTCCGGCGTTTCCGCCCTTCTGATCAGCCTGAAACCGTCATTTGCCGTGTAGAGGACCTCCGCGCAGCGGAGCCTTCCGTTATACTGATACCCCATGGCAAGGCCGTGCGCGCCGGTGTCGTGAATCACGGCGAGGTCGCCGATTTCGGTTTTCGGAAGCATCCTGTTCACCGCGAATTTGTCATTGTTTTCGCAAAGACACCCCGTCACGTCGTAGAGGTGATCGCAGGGTGCGTTCCGCTTGCCCGCGATATGGATATGATGGTACGCCCCGTACATCGCCGGCCGCATCAGACAGCTCGCGCAGGCGTCGACCCCCAGATAATCCCGGTAGATCTGCTTTTCGTGGACGACCCTCGTCAAAAGCCAGCCCTGCGGGCCGGTCATGAACCGGCCCATTTCGCTGCAAAGCTTCACGCCGTCCTCCCGGATGGTGCCGAAGGCCTCAAGATACGCCTTCCTGACGCCCTCTCCGATGGCAAGGATATCGTTCGCCTTTTCCTCCGGACGGTAGGGGATGCCGACGCCGCCGGAAAGGTTCACAAAATCGAAAACGAGGCCCGTCTCCTTCTCAAGCGCCTTGCCCGTCTGAAACAGGAGCGAAGCAAGCGACGGGTAATAACTTTCCACGGTGGAATTGGAGGAAAGAAAGGCGTGCAGTCCAAAGCGTTTCGTGCCCCGCGCGCGGCAGTATAAAAGCGCCTCCCGCAGCTGATCCCGCGTCATGCCGTATTTGCTCTCGCCCGGATTTCCCATGATCGCGGTACCGCCCCTGAATTCTCCGCCGGGATTAAAGCGGACGGAAATCAGCTCCGGAATGCCGCCGTGCTTTTCAAGGAGCGGCGCGTCGGACAGATCGTCCAGGTTGATGACCGCGCCGAGCGAACGCGCCAAATCGTATTCCGAGGGCGGCATGGCGTTTGCAGAGAACATAATCGCGTCTCCCCGAACGCCGCAGCGCTGCGCCAGCAGCAATTCGCACTGCGAAGAACAATCCAGCCCGCAGCCTTCCTCGGCGAAGATTTTCAGAATCTGCGGGTTCGGCAGCGCCTTCACGGCAAAATATTCCCGGTAAGAGGGCGCCCAGGAAAAGGCGGCCTTTACATCGCGAATGGTTTTCCGGATGCCGTTTTCATCATACAGATGAAAAGGCGTGGGAAAGGCGTCGGCGGCACGGAAAAAAACCTCGTCCGAAAGCGCAAAATTGGGCATGTTCAATCCTTTCATGGCAGGGAAATTCCCGCCCGGTATTTCGTGAACAATATAACAGGCCAAGTTGTGCTTTTCAACGCCGTCACGGGCAAAAGGACAGAATAAAAACAGATTGACAGGCGTTTCCTTCGGCATATACTGATACTGATCATTCCTGTTTGCACCGGACGAAACGAAAGCGCCTTTCGTCCCACCGCAAAACAAATCGCGGAGGCGCCCATGCACAATTACCCCCTCCTGGAAGCGCAGATGCTGCTTTCCTCCTGCGACCGAAAATCGCTCGCCGAAGCGCTGCACGTGCACTACAACACCCTGTGCAGAAAGCTTCGGGGAGAAATGCCCTTTACCCTTGACGAAGCGCTTCTGATCAAGGCCTTCCTGCAGACAGACCTGCCGCTTGAAGAGCTGTTTGAAAGGCATGCTTCCAAAGATCCGCCCATCCCCTGATGAATGATAAGATGACGTACATTTCCATAGGAAGGCTCACAGCGAAAAAATATTTCTCCAACCGCAGCGCTCCCTCTTGACAGGGGGCGCTTTTGTGATACAATGATATCGAAGGTCAAAGTTAGTCAAACCTTCAGAAGCAGAAAGATAACCGATCGTGAGGTGATCGATATGATGAACAATTATACGCAAAAAAGCATGGAAGCCATCAACGCCGCGCAGGCGGAGGCCACAGCCCGGGGGCACCAGCAGCTGGAAGAAGCCCACCTGCTCTACGCCCTGCTGAAGGACGAAAACGGGCTCATCCCGCAGCTGCTCAAATCGATGGGCGTTCAGCTTCAGGGGCTCATGGACGGCACGGAGGCCATTCTGCACAAGCTTCCGCAAATCCGCTACGCCTCCAATGAGCAGGGGAAAATCTACGTTTCGCAGGATATGAACAAAGCCCTTCTGAAGGCCGCGGACGAGGCCAAGGACATGAAGGATGAATACATTTCGGTCGAACATCTCTTCATGGCGCTCCTTGACGCCCCGGATAAAGAGCTCAGCGCCCTTTTTGCCGCCTTCCGCCTGACGAAGGAAGCGTTCTTGAAGGCGCTCTCCGGCGTTCGCGGCGCGAGCAGGGTGACCAGCGACAACCCGGAGGAAACCTATGACGCACTGAAGAAATACGGCACCGACCTTGTGGACATGGCGCGGAAAAACAAGCTGGACCCCGTCATCGGCAGGGACAGCGAAATCCGCGACGTGATCCGCATCCTCTCCCGGAAAACGAAAAACAACCCTGTCCTGATCGGCGAACCCGGCGTCGGCAAAACCGCCATCGCCGAGGGCCTTGCGCAAAGGATCGTGAAGGGCGACGTGCCGGACAACCTGAAGGACCGCACTGTTTTCTCCCTGGACATGGGCGCGCTGATCGCCGGCGCGAAATTCCGCGGCGAATTTGAGGAGCGGCTCAAGGCCGTGCTCGCCGAGGTCAAAAAGAGCGACGGAAAGATCCTGCTTTTCATCGACGAAATGCACAACATCGTCGGCGCCGGCAAAGCGGAAGGCAGCATGGACGCCGGCAACCTGCTAAAGCCCATGCTGGCCAGGGGCGAATTGCACTGCATCGGCGCGACCACCCTGGACGAATACCGCAAATATGTTGAAAAGGACCCTGCGCTTGAACGCCGCTTCCAGCCCGTGATGGTGAACGAACCCACGGTGGAGGATACCATTTCCATTCTGCGCGGCCTGAAGGAGCGCTATGAAGTGTTCCACGGCGTCAAAATCACCGACAGCGCCCTGATCTCCGCCGCCACCCTTTCCGCCCGTTACATCACCGACCGGTTCCTTCCGGATAAAGCCATCGACCTCGTAGACGAGGCCTGTGCCATGATCCGCACGGAAATGGAATCCATGCCATCTGAAATGGACGACATCCGCCGCAGCATCATGCAGCATGAAATCGAAGAGGTCTCGCTCAAAAAGGAAAACGATCCGCTTTCGGTCGAGCGCCTCAAAAACCTCCAGGCCGAGCTTCAGGACCTTCGCAGCCGCTTTGACGAGATGAAAGCACGCTGGGAAAACGAAAAGAATGAGATCGGCCGCGTGCAGAGGCTGCGCGAGCAGATCGAACAGGTGAACGCCGCGATTGCCGAAGCGGAAAGAAAATACGATCTGAACCACGCCGCCGAGCTCAAATACGGCCAGCTGCCAAAGCTGAAGGCGGAACTTGAAGAGGCCGAGAAAAACGCCTCCGGACAGGAAGCCACCCTGCTTCGCGACAAGGTGACGGAAGAGGAGATCGCGCGCATCGTGGCCAGGTGGACGGGCATTCCCGTCAGCAAGCTGATGGAGGGCGAACGCGAAAAGCTGCTTCGCATGCCGGACATTCTGCATGAGCGCGTCATCGGCCAGGACGAGGCCGTACGCCTTGTTGCCGAAGCCATCCTGCGCAGCCGCGCGGGCGTGTCGGACGAAAACCGGCCCATTGGTTCCTTCCTTTTCCTCGGCCCGACGGGCGTCGGCAAAACCGAGCTTGCAAAAACCCTGGCGCAGGCCCTCTTTGACGACGAAAAGAACCTGATCCGCATTGACATGACGGAATACATGGAGAAATTCTCCGTCACCCGCCTCATCGGAGCGCCTCCGGGATATGTGGGCTACGAGGAAGGCGGCCAGCTGACGGAAGCCGTGCGGCGCAAGCCCTATTCCGTGGTGCTGTTTGACGAAATGGAAAAGGCGCACCCTGACGTATTCAACATCCTTCTGCAGATCCTGGACGACGGCCGCGTGACCGACGGACAGGGCCGCACCGTGGATTTCCGCAATACCATTCTGATCATGACAAGCAACCTGGGTTCCTCCCAGATTCTGGACGGAATCGGCCCCGACGGAACGCTTTCCGGGGAAAGCCGCGACCAGGTGAACGCCCTTTTGCGCTCGCATTTCCGCCCGGAGTTTTTGAACCGCATCGACGAAACCGTGTTCTTCACGCCCCTGACCCGCACGCAGGTGCAGTCCATCGCCGCCCTGCAGCTCAAGCGCCTTGAAGGCAGGCTGCGCGACAGGCAGGTCTCCCTGAAGCTGACGGACAGCGCGAAAGAGAGGCTGATCGATATGGGCTATGACCCCATCTACGGCGCGCGGCCCATGAAACGGCTGATTCAGGCGAAGGTGGAAACCGCTGTTGCAAGGGCCCTGATCGAAGGCAGCGTGCTTCCCGGCCAGACGCTGGTCGTGGACGCGGACGCACAGGGGGGCTTTGCGGTAAAGGCCGCAGATTAATCCGCACAGACAGGACATTTTTGCAGGGCAGCCCGCATTTGGCGGGCTGCCTTTTTGTAAAAAAAAGACAAAATCATGAAAATTGTTCACAATTTGTTATAAAAGTCTTGATTTTTGTAACAGTTTCGTAGTACAATACGCATGATAGGGTGAACCAAATTTTGTAATTCACCAATCAGGAAAGGATGAGCTTTCATGGCCAAGCGCATACTCTTGGTGGATGACGAACCTCTTTTGCTCAAAGGTCTCCGTTTTAACCTGGAGCAGGAGGGGTATGAAACGCTGACCGCCGTGGACGGCGAGGAAGCGCTGAATGTTTTTCTTGAAAATCAGGTCGATCTGATCCTGCTGGACGTGATGCTCCCCAAGATGGACGGCATCCAGGTTTGCCAGCGCATTCGCGAAACCTCCAACGTGCCCATCATCATGCTGACCGCCAAGGGCGAGGACATGGACAAGATTCTGGGCCTGGAATACGGCGCGGATGACTATATGACCAAGCCCTTCAATGTCCTGGAGGTCAAAGCCCGCATCAAATCCATCTTCCGCCGCGCCTCTCAGCAGCCGCACGCGGAGGAAAAGAAGGTCGTGCGGGTGCATGACATGGAGGTCAACCTGGTCAACCGCTCCGTTACCCTGGGCGGTAAGGACGTGCGCCTGACCGCCAAGGAATTTGACCTGCTGCAGCTGTTCATCCAGAAC
>CAMOIA010000110.1 GCA_946615785.1 uncultured Clostridia bacterium | reverse complement strand
TCGGCGCGGACGCCTTCCGCATGTACGAGATGTTCATGGGCGCCTTCGACCAGGCCATCCCATGGAGCACGAACGGTGCACGCGGCTGCCGCAAATTCCTGGAGCGCGTATGGCGCCTGCAGGATATGGTGACGGACGGCGACGGCTACAGCGATGATATGAAGGTGACCGTGAACCAGACCGTCAAAAAGGTCGGGGACGATTTTGAACAGATGAAGTTCAACACCGCCATCGCCCAGATGATGACCATGGTGAACGAACTGTACCAGAAGGGCAGCGTCACCAAAGGCGAATACAAAACGCTGCTTTTGCTGCTCTCTCCCGTTTCCCCGCACATCACCGAGGAAATCTGGCAGAACATGGGCTTTGGCGAGCCGGTCTACAAACAGTCCTGGCCCGCATACAGCGAAAAGGACCTGATCCGCGACGAAATCGAGATCGCGGTGCAGGTGAACGGCAAGGTCAAATGCAAGCTGATGGTGCCTTCGACCCTCACCAAGGCGGAGGGCGAAGCCACACTGGCGGAGCGCGACGAGGTGCGAAAGGTAATCGGGGACAAGCAGATCGTCAAGCTGATCTACATTCCCGGCAGGCTTTTGAACCTGGTGGTGAAATGACCGCCGCGCCCATCCGCTGGATCATCTGGGACTGGAACGGCACGCTGCTTGACGACGTCGCCTATGGCCTTGCGCTGACGGACCGGCTTTTGCGCCACTTTCACCTTGAGCCCATGGAAACGGTGGAAAACTATCGGGAGCGCTTCGGCTTTCCGATCGTCGATTATTACGCCGCCCTCGGCTTTGACCGCTTCATTTTTCCGACCGTCGCCGTCATCTGGATGGACGAGTACATGCGGGGCGACGCCTCCATTCCCCTCCAGAAAGACGCCGTGCGCACGGCGGAGCGGTTTCGTGATCACGGCCTTGAGCAGGTCATCATCAGCGCCTCCAAGCTGGAAAACCTTCAGGCACAGTTAAAGCTGCGCCCGCAGTTCGATTTTTTCTCCCCGCCGTGCGGCCTTTCGGATATTTATGCCGGCAGCAAGGTCGATATCGCGCGCGCCTGGATGCAAAGGCAGGGTGTTTCAAAGGACGAAACGCTGCTCATCGGCGATACCCTGCACGACCTTGAGGTGGCGCAAGCCCTCGGCTGCCGCTGCGTGCTGGTTGAAAACGGGCACCAGAGCAAAAAACGCCTGCAGGCCGCCGGCGCAAGGACTTTCCCGAACCTGACGGCCATCGCCGACTGGCTCTGTCCGTAATCTTTCCGGCCGGGCTGCAGGTTCCTGACCCATTGATAAACAGGACGATTGCGCCTTCCGTTGTTTTCAGCGGAAGGCTTTTTTCAATAAAACATGCCGCAGGCCCTGCCTGCGGCATACTTCGTTCCCGGATTGCAAACCTTTGCTTTTTAGGCCTTATTCAAAGCCCACTTCGTCGGAAAAAACGCTGCGCCCGTTCGCGTCCGTCAGAATGCAGCGGTAATGGTACGGGAGCCTGCGCTCAGTCACTTCCACGCGCATGGCCGGCCCCTGGCACCCGGGCAGGGTGCAGTTTTTCCAGATGTGCCCGTTGTGGAACTGCCAGCAGTAGCTTTCCGCACCGTACGCTTCCAGTTCGAAAGTGACCGTCTGCCCGATCCGCCCCTTCTGATTCTTTGGCTGCGACACAATGCGCACGAGCGAGCCGGAGGGATTCTCCGCCGCAGGCGCTTCAGCCTTCGCGCCCGGCGTAAATTCACAGGGGATCAGATAGACGTCCTGCACCTTCATGCCGTCCGCTGCCTGGGCCTGGTATTCCGTGAGCCGATCTCCCTCAAGCGGGGACAGCGCGTCCGCCAGAACGTAGCCTTCGCGCAGGATATACGGGTATACGAACTGAATAAGGACGGAGCCGTCTTTCCCGTTCGCATCCGCGAGCACCACAGCCCCTTCGCTGAGTTTTCCCATTCCATCGGTCATGCCTGTGTCCGCGTAAACATGGGTATCCGCGTTCACCACGGCAAGATAAACATCGGCCTGCGCGTGTGCGCACAGGGCCAGCAGCCATACAAAAGCCAGGAAAAACGCCGTAATTCGCCTTGCCATTTTGATCCTTCCTCGTTCATTCTTCTGTGATGGCCACCGTGTCAGAATACACGACGTCGCCATAGGTGCCGGTCATTTTGCAGCGGTACATCCGCTGCGCGGACGGAAACACAACAAGCTTCATCGCCGCGCTCGTCGCCTGGGACATGACGGAATCCACCCATTCGCCGTCCTTGAGGTACTGCCACTGGTATTCCTTTACATTTTCCGCGCCGACGGCAAGAACCACCATTTCGCCGTTAAAGCCGGACTGATCCACAGGCTGCATGATCACATGAATGCCGTTGCCGCTTGCAGACACCGTAAAGGGTGCGACCGTGGGCAGCGGCGTCGGCGCCATGGTGGGGAGCGGGGTTTCCTGATTGGGGCTTGAATCCTCCTCGTGCAGGTCGAAACCCACGTTCAGAAGATAAATATCGCGGATCGTCAGCGCGTCCCGCGCCATGGTGAGATAGGCTTCCTGCTCAATGCCTGTCAGGGGCATGACGCTGTCGGCCCGGATATATCCGATGCGCACCACCCAATTGACGCCGAACGCGATGGTATAATACCCTTCGTCCTCGGACGCCTCGGTCACATACACGACCGACGCGTCCTGAATCACGCCCATGACGTCCGTCAGCGCCGTGTCCGCGTACACGGTCACCTCGCCCTGCACACGGACATAGCCTTCCTCAAAGAGGACTTCCGCAGGAGCAGCCATCGGAAGGATGAGCAGCGCCGCAAGAAGCGCCGCCGCGGCCTGAAGGGGCCATTTTTTCATGCGCATCCTCCTGTTATTTACCATCCGCTTCGCTGGCCAGCTCCCACGCGGCCTTGAGCTGCGGGTCATCAAGATCGCCAAGATCGAAATACGTGCCTTCCATTTCCTCCGGCATGGCCACCTCGACGTCCGGCGCAATGCCCACCTTGTGCACAGCCGTGCCGTCGTTCAGATAATACTGCGCGACCGTGAACTGGAAGCCGTCCACATTGGTGTCGTCCACCGGGATCACGTACTGGATGATGCCCTTGCCGTAGGAATTGGTGCCTACCAGCGTGGCGCGCCCGAGGTTCTGCAGGCCGCCGGCCAGGATTTCGCTGGAGGAGGCGCTGTTGCCGTTGATCAGAATATAGAGCGGAATGTCGGTCTTGCCGTCTTTCGTCCAGTTTTCGTCGCGGCTGCCGTCGCGGTATTCCGCATACACCAGAAGTTCCTTGTCAAGGAAAAGGTCCGCCACGCTCACGGCCTGCGCGACCCATCCGCCGGGATTGTCGCGAAGATCCAGGATGATGGATTTGGCGCCCTGGTCTTCCAGCGCTTCCATCGCGGCCGACACTTCCGCGTCGCTCTCGCCGGCAAACTGATAGAAGGCGATGTACCCGACATGCTCGTCCAGCATGGTGTATTCCACGCGGTTGATGTGGATGACCGCACGGTACATGGTCACCGTGATGTGCTCTCCCTTGCGGATCACCTCGACCTCCACCGCCGAGTCGCTCTCGCCGCGCATATGGCTGACGGCCGCTTCCATGGTGGTGGCGTCCACTTCGATATCGTCCACGCGCACCAGCTTGTCGCCCTTGTGCACGCCGGCCTTTTCCGCCGGGGTATCGCGGAACACCTGGGTGATCGTGACCTCGTTGGTTTCGTAATTGCCCAGCAGCTGCACGCCGATGCCCGCATAGGTGCCCTCGTCGTCAGCCCACATGTCGCTCCAGGCTTCCTCGTTGTAATAGAACGTGTAGGGATCGTCCAGGGCTGAGAGCATGCCGTCGATTGCGTATTCGATCATCAGATCGTCGTCGGGATCCTGATAATAATAGGTGTCGATGTAATCCATGATGATGCCGAGCTTCTCAAAGCGCTGGAGGCTTTCGTATTCCTCACGCGTAATGGTCACGGTCTGCTGGTTTCCGCCGCCGTAAAGGAAATCCTTCAGGCCGCTTGCCTCGCCGCTGAGCAGCGCGCCGAAGGCGATCACAGCCGCACAGAGAAGGACGAGGATCATTTGCGTTCTTTTTTTCATGTTCAAAAACCTCCAAACATTCCGGGCCCGTCAGGCGCCCTCGTCGGGCACGTTGCCCTCACATTTGCGCATTTCGTAAAGAAGCTTAAAGGTAACCGCGTCGTCAAAATTGCGAAGGTCCAGCCCAACGAGCCGCTGCACCTTGTCAAGCCGGTACACAAGGGTGTTTCGGTGGATGTAGAGCTGGCGCGCAGTATCGGAAAGGTTGAGATCCTTTCGGAAAAACATGTCGATGGTTTCAAGCATCTCGGCGGTAAAAAGCCTTTCGGTTTCCGCGTTGAACAGAAGGCTGTAATACTGCCGGGCCTTTTCCGGGCTCAGGTCGGAAAGGAAACGCTCAAAAAGCATGTTCCTGTACAGGTGCACATGACTGTCCGGGGAAAACCGGTTGCCGACCTCCAGCGCTTTTTTGGCCTGGTGGTAGGAACGGTGGGCGTCTGTCAGCCGGATAAAAAAGTCCCCGATGCCGCAGGTTACATTCAGCGCGGTCTCCCCCACCACCGTTTCCTCGAGCGCTTTGGCAAACTCCTGCACTTCCTCCAGGTCGTCCTCCGCGCCGTCCACCGCCCTGACAAGCACTGCGGTGTGCCTGTCCATGGATATGAGCGCGTCATGCGCGTTTCGGGGAATGATATCCTCCAGAATCTCGCGCGCGGAAAGGGCCTGAACCTGCACCATGTGCAGCACCAGCACGCATCTTGGCAATTCCTGCGGAATGTGATATTCGTCCGCGGAGGCGCTGATTTCTGCCTGGGAGAGCCCGCCCTCCAGCAGACGCTGCCAAGCTGTGTTCATGTCCCCCTGAAGGGAATCGGCGCTGATCATGGCGCCGATCATCGCGTCGCAAAGCTGCAGGGCGTCGCGCACCTGCGCGCTGTCCGGAAGCGGGGTCATCAGGATCAGGTCGCGGGAGCAAAGACACCGCTCAAACAGCCTGCCGTCCCTGAAAATGACCGTACCCTGCCTGGGCAGCGGCGGGAGGGAATAGCGAATGTCGTCATTGGGGATCAGGCTGTTTCCGGCGCCGTCAAGGAGGACAATCGCAGTCGAAAGCTGAGAGATCACCTGCTCGATCTGCGAAAGCGTGTGGTTTTTCATCATGCCGCATCCCCCCTTTTTGCGCACACAAAACAGTATACCATAAAAAGCGGCAAAAAACACCCGCCCTGACCAAAACGGAAAAAAGTTACAAACCTGAAACAGAAATGATATGATTCCCCTTTTGCCTGCCGCGCCGCGAAACAGGCCCTAAAGGGCAGCGCTTGCCATGTTTTCGGGGCTTTTTCGCTTACCGGTTCCGCTCCCAGATCAGCTGCATGCCTTTCAGGGTCAGATACGCGTCGGTGTCCGTGATGGTGCTGGACATTTCCGCGATCAGGCGCGACATGCCGCCCGTCGCCACCACGCGCGCATCCGGAGCGGAAAGTTCCTGCTTCATGCGCGTCACCAGATAATCCACCTGACCGACGTAGCCGTATATAATGCCGGACTGCAGGTTCGTGATGGTGGTTTTTCCGATCACCGTCGGCGGCACGTTCAGTTCAAAGTGCGGCAGCTTCGCCGTTCCGCTGACCAGTGCCTCGCTGGCAAGCTTGATGCCCGGGCAGATGCAGCCGGCAAGGAACGCGCCGTTCCCGTCCCTGGCGCCCATGGTTGTGGCGGTGCC
>CAMOIA010000109.1 GCA_946615785.1 uncultured Clostridia bacterium | reverse complement strand
GGGGCCGCAGAGGCCACCGGGCGTTCCCTGCTGGATCGCCTTAGTTTCTTGCGCGCAGCAGCGCCCCGATGTCCTCCACCTGGATCTGCACGCCCATGATTTCGGCAGCGAGGAAGCAGCCGCCCACGGAGCCGGCCAGGTTTCCAAGCGACGCGGAGACGAAGACCGGCATGGGTCCTTCGGGGATGGACGGGCAGTTGTGGGTCATTTCGTACCGGACGCGGCTGAGCAGCACTTCGCCGGCCGAACCGATGCCGCCGCCGAGCACCACCATGCGCGGGCGGAACACGTTCACGATGCCGGCAAGGCCGATGCACAGTTCATGAACATAATCGTCGAGGATGTCGATCATTTCCGGCACGCCGGCGCGCACCTGGCGGAAAACCTCCCTGACCGGCACGCCGGCGCGTTTGGTCAGGGCGCTTGAGCAGGCGTACTGTTCAAAGCACCCGCGTCCGCCGCAGCTGCAGGGCAGGCCGCCCGCGTGGGTGATCATGTGGCCGACCTCGGCACCGGTGTTGTCCCAGCCGCGGTATGGCCGTCCGTCGATGAGGAACGCACCGCCGATGCCGGTGCCAAGGCTGATGTAGGCCACGTATCTTTCACCGACGCACACGCCGACCTGGCTTTCGGCGTAGAGCGCGCCGGCCACGTCGTTATCCGCGTCCACAGGGCAGCGCAGCGCCTGTTCCATGATGTCCATAAACGGAACGTCGCGCCATTTCAGGTTCCCGGCGTTCACAAGCCTTGTTTCGCGGTTCACCTGACCGGCGCAGCTCAGGCCCGCCGCCGCGATCGGGCTGCGAAAGCCCGACAGGCTCCCGGCGATGTGATCCGCCAGCAGGCAGGGGTCGCCCTTGACAGAGCCGATGGTGTTCTGGTACACGATGCGGCCGTATTCGTTCATGATGGTACTTTTGACGGTTGTGCCGCCGATATCGATCCCAGCGAAAAACACGCTGTCCCCCTCCTGTTCTGTTTTTGTGATCAATGGGCAGAAATGGAAGCTATTGAATGTTCCCGTTTCAGAATGATTATACCGGAAAAAAGCGAAAATGGCAATGGAAAATTTGCAATCTGATTACCAAATTTGACAAATCGAGCACAAAATTCAACATCACCGTGCGTTTCCCGTCCTTCAGAAGGCGGCGCGCCGGCATCTGGAGAAAAAACGCGGCGCCGGCTTTTTCTTTTTCCTCCGGCGTGGTATACTGGCAGGGAAAGATTCTGAGGGGAGAGAAAGACGATGGCAAGGATCACGCTGGACCCGAAGCGCAGTCTCGGGACCATTGATAAAAACATTTACGGGCATTTCTCAGAGCACCTGGGCAGGTGCGTCTATCAGGGCATGTACGTCGGGCCGGAGAGCCAGATCCCGAACGTGAACGGCATGCGCACCGACGTCGTCGAGGCGCTTAAAAAGGCCGGCGTGCCGGTCCTCCGCTGGCCGGGCGGCTGCTTTGCGGACGAATACCACTGGCAGGACGGCATCGGGCCGAAGGAAACCCGCCGCCGCATGGTCAACAGCAACTGGGGTGGCGTTGTGGAGGACAATTCCTTCGGAACGCATGAATTTATGGAACTGTGCCGGCAGATCGGCTGCGAGCCGTATGTCTGCGGCAACGTCGGCAGCGGCACGGTGCAGGAAATGAGCGAATGGGTGGAATACTTAAACGGCGTGGGCGATTCCACCATGGCAAGGCGCCGCGCGGAAAACGGCCATCCGGACCCGTTCCATGTCAAATATTTCGGCGTAGGCAACGAAAGCTGGGGCTGCGGCGGGCAGATGCGCCCGGAATACTATGCCGACGAATACCGCCGCTACGCCTGTTTCCTGCGGCAGTACGGCGACGACAAGCTGTTTAAGATCGCCTGCGGACCCGGCACCGAGGATACCGCCTGGACGAAGGTTCTGATGGAGCGCTGCGGGAAACTGATGGACGGGCTCAGCCTGCATTATTACACCATCTGCAACAACTGGCAGCACAAGGGCAGCGCGACCGAATTTTCCACCGAGGAATACTACCGCACGCTTTCGCGCGCGCTGTATATGGATCAGATGATCCGCCGGCATGAAAACGTGATGAACGTGTATGATCCGGAAAAGCGCGTTGGCCTGGTGGTGGACGAATGGGGCACCTGGTTCGATGTGGAGCCGGGCACGAATCCGGGCTTCCTCTACCAGCAGAACACCATGCGGGACGCGCTTGTAGCCTCCGTGACGCTGGACATTTTCAACGGCCACTGCGACCGCGTGGTCATGGCGAACCTCGCGCAGATCGTGAACGTGCTGCAGTCCCTGGTGCTTACCGACGGGGCGCGCATGCTGCTGACGCCGACGTTCTTTGTGTTCTGCCTCTACCGTGCGCATCAGGGTGCAAGGCAGGTGGAGTGCCAGGTGGAAAGCCAGAAAGGCGGCACAGGCGACTGGCAGGTGCCGCTGGTAAGCGCTTCCGCGTCGGAAAAGGAGGGCGTATATACCCTCACCCTTTCCAACCTTTCCATGGACGCGCCGGCGGACGTGACAGTTTCCCTGCCCGGCGTTTCGGAGGCGAGCGGCCGGATCCTGAGCGCCGAAGCGCACGCGTACAACAGCTTTGACTTATCGCCCGTCGGCATCCGGGACATGGAACCCCTTGCCGTCTGTGACGGAGAGGTGCGCGTCACCCTGCCCCCCTGCGCCGTCGCGGCCGTCACGCTGAAATGATACCCCTGCCGCCCTGCAAAAAATGTCTCCTCCGCGAAATGGCGGAGGGAACGGACGCGCTTCTCGAGGTGAAAAAAGCCCTTCAGCGTCTTCCGGAAAAGGATCTGGCGCCGGAGGAAGTGCGCGAAAGGCGTCTTGCGTGCTGCCGGGGATGTGAATCCCTTTCGGCGGGCACCTGCCTTCTATGCGGATGCTATGTGGAGCTTCGCGCAGCCCTGAGGCAAGGCGGCTGTCCCCATGTGCCGGATCTGTGGGACAGGTGAAGAAAGGATTACGGACGAAAGAAGATGAGCCCATTGTATATGCTGAAAAAGCTGGAACGCAACGCCCCCTGCTGGTGCGGCAGCGGGAAAAAGTATAAGCAATGCCACGCGGACTTTGACGAAAAGATCCTGCGGTTTCAGATGCGCGGCGCCGAGGTGCCGTCCCGTAAGCTGATCAAGAGCAAGCGGGACATTGAAGGCATCAAAAAGAGCGCCGTCATCAACATGGCCTGTCTGGACGAAGTGGGCAAACGCATTCACGCGGGCATGAACACGCTCGAGATCGACGAAATCATCAATGAAGTCACCTATGGCATGGGCGGCATTCCGGCGGACCTGAACTACCAGGGCTTCCCCAAGAGCGTGTGCACCAGCATCAACGAAGAGGTATGCCACGGCATTCCCGCCCGGGATAAAGTGCTCAAAGACGGGGACATCATCAACGTGGACTGCTCTACCATCCTGGACGGCTATTTTTCCGATTCCAGCCGCATGTTCATGATCGGCGAGGTTTCAGAGGAAAAGCAGCGCCTGGTGCGTGTGACGAAGGAATGCGTGGAGGAGGGCCTCAAGAAGGTGATCCCCTGGACGCTCATGGGTGAAATGAGCGACGCCGTGCACCAGCACGCGCTGAAAAACGGCTATAGCGTGGTTCGGGAAATCGGCGGCCACGGCTGCGGGAACGCTTTTCACGAGGACCCGTGGGTGAGCTATGTAGCCGAAAAGGATACGGGCATGCTCATGGTGCCCGGCATGGTCTTTACCATCGAACCCATGGTCAACATGGGCGGGGACGAAATCTACGAGGATAAGAAGAACGGCTGGACCATTTATACCAGGGACGGCAAACCTTCCGCCCAGTGGGAAATCGAAGTGCTGGTCACGGAAACGGGACACGAGGTGCTGTGCTGGTAAATCCTGTCCGCCAATAAGGGGGTGTTCCCGGTGAGCGGTCTTCCGGAGCGGAAGCAGAGGCTTCGCCTTGTCATCATAGCCGCGCTGCTTTTGGGCCTTGCCATCAACTGGAACGGTACGTCAGGCATCGTGCACGCCGTCGCCGCCGCGTTCGGGCCCGTGATCACCGGCTTTGTGATCGCCCTGGCGCTGCTCGCGCCGCTGCGCTTTTTCAATTCGCTGCTCGCGCGAATCACCCGCGGAAAAATCAGCGAAAAACTGCGGGACGGCATCAGCCTGGTTCTTGTGATCCTGCTGGTGATTCTGGTTGTGTATATCAGCGTCACCGTGCTCATTCCGCAGGTCACGCAGCTTCTGGACACCCTGGTCGGCATTCTCAAAAACTACCAGGAGATCCTATCAAGGGTCCGGGAAATCATCGGCATTGCCGACGCGCAGTGGGACGAACAGTGGTCGGAATGGGTGGGTCAGCTCTTTACCCGCGTGGCGGCGGAGGTGCAGAACATGCTCATTTCCGCCATCACCGCAACCTCGTCCCTCTTTACGATCCTGCTGTCCACGACCCTTGCCATGTATCTGCTCTCATCGCGCAGACATTTGCACCGGGCGCTTTCAAGAACCGCCGACATCCTTCTGTCAAAGGAACGCGCACGGTTCGTCAAGCATACGGCGCAGCTTTCGGTCAATACGGTTTCCGTGTGGTTTGCCCACCAGTGCCTTGAGGGCATCATCGAGGGGGCGGCGCTGTTTGTGCTGATGCTCATTTTCTCCCTGCCAAACCCGCTCGCGTACGCGGTGATCACGGCCATCACCTATCTCATTCCCTATGTGGGGGCCTGGATCGCCTTCGGCGTCGGGTTCATCACCATGCTCAGCGTCGACGTGCACGCCGCCATCGTCTTTGGCATCATCCTGATCATCGTGCAGACCATTGACGGAAACTTTCTGAGCGTCCATCTGGTCGGCGGCAGCGTGGGACTGCCACCCTGGCTTTCCCTGAGCGCGGTCTGCGTGTTCGGTTCGCTCTTTGGCATCGGCGGCATGTTTCTGGCCGTGCCGACGTGCGCGGTCGGGTATGTGCTTGTGAAGGACTGGCTGAGAGCAAAGGAAAAACAAAAGAAATTAGGCGAAATTCAGGGCGGCGAAGCGTAACGCCGCCCTCTTTATTTGTTACGAATCCTTGAATTTTCTTGATTTTTGGGTCATATTTCTGACAAAAAAAGGAAATATTAAATCTGCCGTGTCGCTCTTGACGAACCATGGTTTATCCCCTATAATAGGGCCTGCACGTTTGAGGAAAACACAACATCTTGTGCGTAATCCGGCGTATTCCTACACGATATGCCTTTTTAGGAGGGGGAAAACCATGCTCATTATCAAGCGTAACGGTGCAGAGGAACCCTTTAAAATCGAGAAGATCACCCAGGCCATCACCAAGGCGAACCGGACTGTCGAAGTGGCCTACAGGCTCACCGACGTGCAGATCGGACGCATCGCCGACGCGGTCGTGAAGAACTGCGAAGAGATGAACCGCGTGCCCACCGTGGAGGAGATCCAGGACCTGGTGGAAAACCAGATCATGGCCCACGGCGCTTTCGAAGTGGCCAAGAACTACATCACCTACCGCTACACCCGCTCGCTCGTCCGCCGCAGCAACACCACGGACGACCGCATCCTGACCCTGATCGAATGCAACAACGAAGAAGCGAAGCAGGAAAACAGCAACAAGAACCCCGTTGTCAATTCCACGCAGCGCGACTATATCGCGGGCGAGGTTTCCCGTGACATCACCGCGCGTCTTCTGCTGCCGCACGACATCGTGGAGGCACACGAAGAGGGCATCACCCATTTCCACGACACGGATTATTATGCCCAGCACATGCACAACTGCGACCTTGTGAACCTTGAGGACATGCTGCAGAACGGCACCGT
>CAMOIA010000108.1 GCA_946615785.1 uncultured Clostridia bacterium | reverse complement strand
CCTTCCTGATGCCCGTTGAAGACGTGTTCTCCATCACCGGCCGCGGCACCGTGGCGACTGGCCGTGTCGAGCGCGGCACGATCAAGGTGAGCGAGACGGTTGAAATCGTCGGTCTGATGGACAAGCCGCGTGCGGTTGTCGTGACCGGCGTTGAAATGTTCCACAAGCTGCTTGACGACGCGCAGGCCGGCGACAACATCGGCGTGCTGCTGCGCGGCGTGCAGAGGAACGAAGTGGAGCGCGGCCAGGTGCTTGCCAAGCCCGGTTCCATCAAGCCCCACACCCATTTCTTCGGCCAGGTGTACGTGCTGAAGAAGGAAGAAGGCGGCCGTCATACCCCGTTCTTCAACGGCTATCGTCCGCAGTTCTACTTCCGCACCACCGACGTGACCGGCACCATCAAGCTGCCTGACGGCGTTGAAATGGTTATGCCCGGTGACAACGTCGAAATGGAAGTGCAATTGATCACCCCCATCGCCATCGAGAGCGGACTTCGCTTCGCTATCCGCGAAGGCGGCCACACTGTTGGCGCCGGCGCCGTTACCCGCATGGTCGAGGCCTGATAAGAGGCTATTGCGCGAAAGAAAAATGAGCCAGCTGTGAAAGCAGCTGGCTTTTTTCTATCGCTTATTTACATGCTTTGTTCGTTTGCATACCGCACTGCCTTCTGAAGCCGATGATACGCGCCTGATTTGGAGAGCGGCGGGTCAAAAAACATGCGAAGCTCTTCAACCGTCGCATCCATATGATCAAGACGCAGCCTTGCCGTTTCCAGAATCTCATCCGGCACGTCTTTGCGGTCCAGAAGCGTCAAAAGCGCGGCAGCCTGCTTCTGGGCAGTTTGTAGCTGCTTTTTCAAATTCCCCTGGTCGCAGTTGGCCGCTCTGTTCGCTCTGTTCTTGGATTCGCGCCGGATGCGGATATCTTCCATTTTCATCATGGAGGTATGCGCACCGGTCAGGGTTAAAAAAGCGCTGATCCCATCCCCCTGCGTCACGCGAAGCTCCGCTCCTTCGTCGCTCAGTTTGACAGAAGACAAAATCCCGCTCTTTTCAAGCATCCCGTGAATGCCGCGGATCAGGGCCGGATCGGACGAGGAAAAGCGCAGGAGATACCCTTTTTCCGGATTCAAAAGCATGCCGGAGCCAAGAAAGGCGCCCCGTAAATAGGCGCCCCTGCAGCAGCGCTTGGTGTAGGCCGAACGCGGGATGCCGCGCAGGATGGGCAGTCCCGCTTCCGTCGTTTTCAGCATTCTTAAGGAAAGCATCAGCTGCTTTGCGTCCTGGTCTTTCAGCGTGAGGGTGCAGATCCTGCGGCCGCCGAAGCGCCCGACAGAAGCGTATTCGATGACCGGGATCAGATTCAGCCGGAGCTTGAGCAGAAGGAAAAGGCGCTTTGCGAGCGCCATGTTTTCCGTTTTGTATACGATGGAGATCCTGCCGCGTCCCTGAAAACGCAGGGAAGCGCAGCTCTGTGTCAGCGCGCTGATCTCGCTGAGCATGCAGCAGGGCTTTTCCGGCTTGATCCTGGCCAGTTCCCGTTTCGTTTCGTCAGAAAAGCTCATTTCCGATCAGCCGCACCTCCCTTTCAAGGCGCACTTGGAAGCGTTCCTCAACCCGTGTGACAACCTCATGCTCAAGGGCGAGAATGTCTTTGCAGGTCGCGCCGCCGCGGTTGACGATAAAGCCGGCGTGTTTTTCGCTCACCTGCGCGCCGCCGACCCTGAACCCCTTCAGCCCGGCCTGGTCGATCAGCGCGCCTGCAAAATACCCTTCCGGGCGTTTGAAATACGAGCCTGCACTCGGATATTCCAGCGGCTGCTTCTCGCTGCGTTTCTGATCCAGCGAGCGCATTTTTTCCGCAATTTCCTCTTCATTACCCGCATTCAGCGAAAGACGCGCCGAAAGCACGATGCCGCCGCTTCGCATGGCGCGGCTTTTCCGGTAGCCGAATTCCATATCCCGGCCCGAAACGGTGACGACCGATCCGTTTTCAAGCATGCAGACGGAAGTAACAATGTCCGCCATGCTGCCTTCATACGCGCCGGCATTCATAAAAACCGCGCCGCCGAGGCTCCCGGGGATCCCGTGGCAGAATTCCGCGCCGGCAAGACCTTCGCGCACGGCGCAAATCGCGATCCTGGAAAGCGCGGCACCGCACCCCGCGGTGATGACGCAGCCGGCAACCTCGATTGCGTTCATGCCGGACGTACTGATCACGAGCCCGTCGAATCCGTCGTCTGAGACCAGAAGATTGCTTCCCCTGCCAAGAACAAAAACCGGAACGCCTTCCTGATTTGCAAAAGCATATAATTCCATGAACTGTTTCGCGTTTTCGGGTTCGGCGAACAAAGCACACCCACCGCCGACACGAAACGTGGTGTGCGCGCTCAGCGTTTCTCCCTCGCGGACAGGAATTTCAGGAAAACGTTCCCTGACAGCCGGTATCCAGTTCTTCATCATGTCCTCACCTTCGGCGCAGCGACGAGTACGTCTTTCCCATCGATGGAAACAGCGTATCCGTCCGCGGGCAGCAGCATCGTCTCCCCCGCCTTCAAATCCATTTCACCTTCAGAAAATGAGAGGCCGGCCGGCTCGATGGCCGTCAGGATCCTGAACATGCGTTTATCCGGCTGGATGACGGCGGGGGCCAGGTAGCGGTCCAGCGTGAAATAGGTTTCGTCAAGAAGGCGGATATGATCGCCCATGGCGCTTCCCCTGACGGCCTGGCCCTGCATGTGAAGGTCGACCACGTCCAGTGCTTTCGCCTGGTGCAGTTCCCGGCCCTTTCCGTTTGCGTCCCTGCGGTCCCAGTCATAAAACCGGTAGGTTACGTCGCTCGACTGCTGGATTTCATACAGCACGATGCCCGCGCCGATCGCGTGCACGGTGCCGGATGGAATATAGAAAACGCCCCCCCTGTGCACGGGAACAAACCGCAAAAGCGCCTCCAGCGCCTTCCCGCCTTCGCAGGCCTGCTTTAGCTGTTCGCGCGTGACGCCTTCCTGAACGCCATAGACGAGCTGCGCCCCTTCCGCACAGTCCAGAATCACCCAGGCTTCCGTTTTCCCCTGTTTGTTTTCGACCCGGGCCGCATATGCATCGTCAGGATGCACCTGGACAGAAAGCCTGTCCTCCGCGTCGATCAGTTTCAAAAGCAGCGGAAACGGTTTGTCGAAGCCCGGTCCCGTCAGCCTCTCGCCCCAGCGCTCAATCAGCTCGGAAAGAGGCGTCCCGTTTTCGTCCGTGCTGTTATGGCCTGAAATCACGCTGCATTCAAGGCTTTCTCCCGTACGCGCGTCGGGAATGGCTTTCTGAAAAACGGTTTTAAGCCTGTCCCCGCCCCACGGCGTTTCCGCTCCGTGACGGAAAGAAGGCCGCATCCGAATCGGTGCCAGTTTCATATGATTATTCCTTTCCGCAAAGTCTTACGATGGCATACGCAATGATGCGCATATTCTCATAAAAGCGATCAAGATCCAGATATTCATTCGGCTGATGTGCCATTTCCTCGTCTCCCGGGAACAGCGCGCCGAATGCGACGCCCTCTTCCATCGCGCGGGCATAGGTTCCGCCGCCGATGGCGAGCGCTTTTCCTTCAAGCCCCGTCACCTCTTCATAGGCCGCGAGCAGTTCCTTGACAAGACGGCTGTTCGCGCTTACAAAATGCGGGGGCCTTGAAGAGGCCAGTTCCGCCTCAAGACGTCCGTCGAGCACCATGCGCATGACGTGCATCATGGCGTCGACGCCCATCATGAGCGGGTAGCGGATATCCAGATACGCTTTCACCCATCCCGTCTCAGGGTCGGTACGGATGATGTCAAGCGAGCAGGTCAGCTTTCCGGAAAGCGAATCCTGCATGGCAATGCCAAGCCCTTCGCCGTAATAATACATGCCCACGGTATCGGCGAGGTTTTCGATCACGCCCTTCGCGCCCATGGCTTTGAGAATCATCAGCATCTGCCCGATCGCGTTGCTGGTTCCTTCCCCGAGCGCGGCGTGGCCGCCTTTCCCGCTGGTCGTAAGCTCCACCCCATTGTCAAGCACCTTCGCTGTCAGGGCAAATCCAAGCGCCTTTGCGCATTGTTCCGCAAAGGCCGCGGTTTTCCCGTCCCCCCGGACCGTCGCCGTCGCGCTGCCCGGAATCACGTTGATCTGTTCGCCCACGTCAAAGGAAAGAACCCGCACGCCTTCGTCCGCCAGCTTTCCTTTCAAAACGACGTGGCAGCCGCCTTTTTCAATGTTGATCACCGGATAATCCGCGTCCGGACTGAAGCCTGAGCGAGGCATGACTTCTTTTTCCTTGAAGTGAAGGATGCTCTCCATGCCCACTTCTTCGTCGCAGCCAAAGACCAGCCGTACCTTCCGGCTGAGCGGAATGCCAGCCTTTTTCACAGCGGCCAGGGCATAGAGGGAGGCGACCATCGGTCCTTTATCGTCGGAGGTTCCGCGTCCGAACATCCGATTGTCCCTCACCTCGGCTCCGAAAGGATCGTACGTCCATCCTGCCCCCACCGGCACCACGTCAAGATGGCCAAGGATGCCCAGCGCGTCGCAGTCCGCACCCTCGCCATAGTCGCAGATTCCGGCATATCCGTCCACGTTGCGCGTCGAAAACCCAAGCGAAGCGCAGTCCGCAAGGGCCAGGTCCAGCATTTTCCGGGTATCCTTTCCAAAGGGGGCTCCCGGCGCAGGTTCTGTCTGGAAGCTCGGCTGCTTCACCCAGCGCCCGAGCGTTTCCACCGCTTCCGCCCGATAGGAAAGAAGCGCGTTTTCAAGTTTTTCGTTTCGCATATTGTTTCCTTTCCGCGTCCTCATCGGGCGCTGACAGTTTCAATTCGTCGTTTTGATCGGGTAAGAGCACTGAAGGATCCAGAAACCTTTTTTCCGGTCCAGGCGCAAAACGTTTTCATAGATCGTTTTCAGATACCGCTCTGCCGATTCTGCCCCCTGCTGTTTGCGAATAACAAGGATCAGGCTGCCGTTTGGCGTAAGGCGCTGCGCCGCATCCCGAAAAAATCCGTAGATCACGCTTTTCCCGGCACGGATCGGCGGGTTCGTGAGGATCGTATCAAAGCTGCCTTCGATGGCTGAAAAACCGTCGGAGAGGACGGCCCTGGCATTGCATGCCTGATTCTGAAGGATGTTTTTCCGGGCAAGCGCGACCGCCCTTTCGTTCACGTCGCACATCCAAACCTCGGTTTCGGGAAAACGCTTTGCGACTGTAATGCCGATCGCTCCCCATCCGCAGCCAAGGTCCAGCACCCTGCCCTGAAGCATGCCCGCGTTCTCAAGCAGCAGCTTTGTGCCTTCGTCAAGCTCTCCCTTTGAAAAAACGCCTGCATCCGTTTCAAACGTCAGGGTTCCACCGTCCGCCGGAACCGTCAAAACCACCGGCCGGCTCTCGCAGTCCGGCGCAGCGTCAAAATACTGCTTGCTCATGGCATCTCCATTTCCGCGGCCGCATACAGCGCCTCCACTTCTTTCGCGTCCAGGTTCCGGAAGGCGCCCGGGGACAGCGCCGTGTCCAGATGCAAGGGGCCGAAGACTTCCCTGTGCAGACGGATCACCTGTTTCCCCCGCGCCGCGAACATCCGTTTGACCTGATGGTACTTCCCTTCGCGGACGGTGACAATGCCCTCCCTCGGGGACACGATCTCAAGGCGCGCAGGGAGGGAGTCAAATTCCGCAAAGTGCATGCCCGACGCGAACGCTTCGATATCGCTTTCATTCATATCCGCGTCCGTCCAGGCGCGGTACACCTTATCCACATGGCGTTTGGGGGCGATGAGCCGATGGGCCAGAACACCGTCCGTCGTCAGGAGCAAAAGCCCTGTCGTGTCCTTGTCAAGCCGGCCGACCGGCA
>CAMOIA010000107.1 GCA_946615785.1 uncultured Clostridia bacterium | reverse complement strand
TCCCAATCTGAGGGTTTCAGAGGCATTGAGGGGGAAGGCCGCCTGGGGCGAACAGTACGCCCCTGTCTTCCCGGCACAGTTTGGCATCCAGATCCCGGCGCAGATCAGTTACGCCTGCATCGGGAACGATTTAAAGAGCGTCGGCAGGGCCTACGACGGATCCCTGGCCGTGACCGCGCAGATCATTTCCCTCAAGCACCTCTGGGACGTCGTCCGCGTGCAGGGCGGCGCCTACGGCTGCGGCTTCCGCGCCTCGGACGAAGGACTGGTGAGCTGCTACAGCTACCGGGATCCCTCGCCGGACAAGTCCCTTGCCGCCTACCGGGCCGTCGGCGATTTCCTGCGCGCCTTTATCGCCTCCGGCGAGCGGGTGGATAAATACGTCATTTCTGCGGTTTCCGACAAGGATCCGCTGCTTTCCCCGGACGCGGCGGGTGCGCTTGCCGATCAGCGGTATTTTAGCGGCGTATCGGACGATTCCCTGCGCAGGGAACGGGCGGAGATGCTCGCGACGACCTCGCAGCAGATTCTCTCCTGGGCGGAGCCGCTTGAAAAAGCCTTGGAAAGCGGCGCTGTGTGCGTGGTCGGCCACGAGGAAGCGCTGAAAGCCTGCGGCGGGCTTACGGTTGCCAAAAAGGAAGAATAAGCATTCCGGGGCGCGGCATGCCGCGCCCTGTTTTTTGACTGCCTGAGGATCATTCCGCGGCGGTCTGACGCGGAAAGAAAAGGGGAGAAAGATGATTCAGGATATCGCACCGGACAGGCTGGAGAACGCCTATCGAACGATAAAACCGAACGATGGGGACAGCGCGGCAGTCTTTGACGCGGACGGGAAAATGCTTGCGGACGTGCGGGACGGTGAGATCCGCTTCCCAAATGGAAAGCAGCTGTCGCTTGCCGGCGCGGTCTATCTGTTTGCCGCGGGCGGAAAAAGGTATTTTCTGCCTCCGGATGGCACGGCGTGCGCGTGCGAAGGCTTTGCGTACAAAAGCATGCGTGAGCTGCGCGACGCGGGACACGGAACGGCGCTCTTTGCCGCCTTCACGGCGTACCACCTGTGGCGCTGGTATGCGGACAACCGCTTCTGCGGCCGCTGCGGAGCGAAGACGGCGCCGCACGCGCGCGAGCGGGCCCTGCAGTGCGCGGCGTGCGGGAACGTGGTGTATCCAAGGCTGAATCCTGCCGTGATCGTTGGGGTGATCCGCGGGGAGAGCCTTCTGATCACGCGTTACCGCACAGGCTACGCGCACAACGCGCTGGTCGCGGGGTTTACGGAGATCGGCGAAACCCTGGAGGAGACAGTCCGGCGCGAGGTGATGGAGGAAACAGGCCTCAGGGTAAAAAACATCCGCTACTACAAGTCGCAGCCGTGGGGGATGGCGCAGGATATCCTGATGGGCTTTTACTGCGACGCCGACGGGGACGGTGAGGTGCGCGCTGACGGGACGGAATTGAAATACGCCGCCTTTGTTGAAAGGCGTGAAATCGTGCTGCAGCCGAACAGCCTTAGCCTGACGAACGAAATGATGAAAAGGTTCAGAGACGGTATGCCTTGCTGACGCAGCGATCATCAGGATGTTTTTTTGCCGGATGGATCGGCGGGACTTTCGTGAGCCGCCATGCGTTCATCGTACTTCGGGCCTGATGTTACCACTGTGTGTGCGGGAAATTCAGTCCCGATGTGCGGAAAAGGGCTGTGGCACAAGGGGATGATCTGTACAGAAAAAACACATGACCGATTATGCGCGCCCTTTCATAAATAGGAAATTCTTTATTGACGGTACATGGACAAAGTGGTAAAATTATTCGAAACCTGTTGACACACAGCAGGAAATATGTAAGGAGGATAAGCTATGAAGAAGACCGTATCCATCGCAGTCGCTTTGGCCATGGTGCTTCCTTCCGTGTCCGCGATGGCGGAGGCGTTCACGCCCGCTGCGTCTTATGACGTGGGCGAGAGGACCTTCAACGCCGGCAAGGTCACGCTGGTGGAAGCGCCCGCGGGCGGCGGCAGCATCACCACCGACATCTACGCTGGTGAAGAAGGCAAGGATTACACTGACGAAAAAGTGTACACCTACAACGACTACACCAGCGCCCTGACGTCCAGCATGAACTGGGACGTGCTGAGCTGGGAAACCAACGATGACAGCGCCATCACGGACTGGATCATCACCGGTTTCTATGCTTTCAAGGTGAACAGCGACAAGACCGGTTATTCCATCGTGCCCGAAGCGGCCGCGGATTATCCCGTGGACGTCACTGCCGAGTACGTCGGCCAGATGGGCGTGAACGAAGGCGAGACCGGCAAGGCCTGGCGCATCGCGCTGAACCCCGATCTGTGCTTCGACGACGGCACCATGGTTACAGCTGATGACTACATCTACTCCATGCAGCAGCAGCTGAACCCGAAGATCCTCAACCGCCGCGCGGATTCCTGGTACGATGGCACTTTCTCCATCGTGAACGCCAAGAATTACCTCTACGCGGGCAAGACCACCTATGATGCCATCCCCGACACCGCGGAAGCGCTGCTCGAGGCGGGCACCGAGGTCTATCTGGATATGAGCTTCTGGGGCATCGTCGGCGCGCCGGACGCGGAGGGCAATGCTGCTCCTCAGTACGTTTCCGTTGCGGATGATACGATGTACCGCGACGCGGCCGTGGAAGATGAAACTGCGGACGAAGCTTGGGTTTCTGCGAAGTACCTGTACGAGAATTATCTCGCCGCGGGCGCTCCCTATAACAGCTACGCCGCTGATTATCTGAAGGTTGCCAACGTTGCCAAGGCTGTGACCTGGGACGATGTCGGCCTGAAGAAGATCGACGATTACACCATCGACTTCATCCTCGAAGCGCCTGTTGCTGAACCCGCTTTCTACGTTCCCTACAACCTCTCCGGCAACTTCCTGGTCAAGAAGGACCTCTACGAAGCCTGCAAGACCTTCTACAAGGACGGCGCTGAAGTGGCCACCGAAGAAGAAGCTGACGAAGTGAAGAGCGACTACTGCCGCTCCCTGGAAAAGACTGCTTCCTACGGTCCTTACATGCTCACCAGCTTCCAGCTCGACAAGGAATACACCCTGAGCCGCAACGAAGCCTGGTACGGCTACAAGGACGGCAAGCATCTGGGCCAGTTCATGACCGATAACATCGTCGTGACCGTGATCCCCGACCATGCCACCACCATCCTGGCCTTCGAAAAGGGCGAAATCGACGGCGTCAGCCTGCAGACCGAAGACATGGACAAGTACGCCGCCAGCCAGTACATCAAGTACACTCCCCAGTCCTATACCACCAAGCTGACCTTCAACACCAACTATGACAAGCTGGTCGAGCGCGGCACCGGCAGCCAGATCCTGGTGATCGACGAATTCCGCAAGGGCTTCGCCTTCGCTCTGGATGCCAACGACTTCGCCACCGCTTACACCGCCGCCGGTACCGCCGGTTACGGTATCCTGAACTACATGTACTGCTACGATCCCTTCACCGGCGCTCTGTATCGTGAAAGCGAACCCGCCAAGAAGGCTCTTGTCGAACTGTTCGACATGACCTACGGCGAGGGCGGCGACTACGCGACCCTGGATGAGGCCTATGAGGCGATGACCGGCTACAACATGGATTATGCCCGCGAACTGATGGCGACCGCGGCCGACAAGGCCATCGCGGCTGGCATCTGGGACGGCGAGAGCGAGATCTCCCTTGAAATCCGTGTGTACAACAGCGACACCATCTATGTCCAGATGTACAACTACTTCCTGGCGCAGCTGACCGAAGCTGTGAAGGGCACCAAGTTCGAGGGCAAGATCACCATGACCATGACCCCCGACGCGGACTACTACAACACCAACTACTCCGGCGGCGCGGACATGATCTTCACCACCTGGGGCGGTGCCACCATGGATCCCTTCGGCGTCTTCGCGCGCTGCTACACCGACGCGGCTGACGGAAGCGGCAACCAGATGGAATACGGCTATGATACCGATGCCATCGCCGTGACCTTCGACTTCGGCGGCGAAATCGGCGAGGTGACCGACAGCCTGAATCACTGGGCAATGTGGGCCAACAATGCCACCTCCGACGTTCCGGTCATCTTCGAGAAACTGGGCGCCTTCGCAGATTATGACTACTCCACCCGCTGCGAAATCGTGGCCGGCGTTGAGCATGCCTTCATGAACTGGTTCACCACCACCTCCCTGTACTACAGGAACGTGGCCAGCCTGAACAGCCAGAAGGTCAATGACTGCAGCGACACCTACCTCACCCTGGTAGGCTTCGGCGGCATTGATTACATCACCTACAACTATGACGATGCCGCCTGGGCGGACTACATCGCCAACAACACCCTGGTGTACTGATCCTTTGTAAAAAGGGCTTGAGGGGCCGCCGCCCTCCGGGCGGCGAGCCCCCGCGGTACGCCCACAAGGAGCACGGGCGTGGGGACGACCCCATGCCCGGTGCTCCGTTGCGTTTTATTTCCGATTTTCCCTGCCCTGCCTCCGCCGCGTTGACTGTGCGGGCGGCAGATCCGCGCCGTGGGTAACAAAATAAGCGGAGGTCACCTATGACCAAGTATGTCATCAAAAGAATTCTGTACATGTTCCTGACGATGTTCGTGATCACCGTCATGTGCTTCGTCCTGATTAAACTGCTGCCGCTGCCGGCTGTGCGCGAAATGGGCCGCGACATCAACCTGGTGCTGGCCAAGCGCGAAAAAATGGGCTACAACAAGCCCATCATGGTGCAGTTCTTCCTGTACCTGAAATCCATCTTCACCGAATGGGACTGGGGCGTCGGCGAACAGATGTACGAGGGGCTCGGCATCTGGGACGTCATGACCCAGAAGCTGCCCTACACGGTGGTCGTGAACCTTTACTCCATCCTGATTTCGATCCCGATTGGGCTTGGACTTGGAATTTATGCCGCGCTGAAAAAGAACAAATGGCAGGACGCGCTTATTTCCACGCTCGTCATGGTGTTCATTTCAGTGCCGTCTTACGTATATGCCTTCCTTGTACAGTACTTTTTCTGTTTCCGCCTGGGGTGGTTCCCGCTGCAGCTGGCGTCGCTCAGCCAGGCCGGCTCCATCTTCTCGTGGCGAATGTTTGTTTCCATGGTGCCTGCCATCATGAGCCTCTCTTTCGGCGTCATTGCGGGCTTTACCCGCTATACCCGTGCCGAGCTTTCCGAGGTGCTGACGGGCGATTACATGCTGCTGGCCAGAACCAAGGGCCTTACGAAGGCACAGGCCATTTCCCGCCACGCCATGCGCAACGCCATGGTGGTCATTCTGCCCATGATCATCGGTGAATTCATCGGTATCCTGGGCGGCAGTCTGATCATCGAAAACATTTTCGGCATCCCGGGCATCGGCAATCTGTACGTCAATTCCATCAACGTGCGTGATTACAACTTCTTCATGGCGCTGACCATCTTCTATACGCTGATCGGTCTGGTATCGGGCATCGTGATCGATATCAGCTACGGCATTATCGATCCTCGGATCAGAATGGGGTCAAAGAAATGATGGAAAAGGATAATAAGATGACGAGCATCCCAAAGGAAAAATTTGCGTTCGTCCAGAAGGACGCGCGCATTCACGACGAGCGGCTGCAGACCAAGCCCGTCAGCTATCTGGGCGACGCCTGGAACCGTTTCCGCACGAATAAGAGCGCGGTGGTGGCGTTTGTTCTGATCCTGCTGCTGCTTCTGTTCGCGCTGATCGTGCCGCCCACGAGCGATTACACCGTCTCCTTCCGCGACGGCTACTACAAGACCGTGCTGCCCAAATGCCCCCTGTTTGAAAACAGCGGCTTCTGGGACGGGGAAAAAAGGGAACGTCAGAGGAGCGCGGGCTATGAATATCTCA
>CAMOIA010000106.1 GCA_946615785.1 uncultured Clostridia bacterium | reverse complement strand
CCTTCTTGAAAGAAGGCCCCTCCTCCCCCGAAACCCCCTTCTCCGCGAAGAACTTCACTGTGAAGGGGAAAGGGAAAGTGGCCATGCTGTGAATGAACGGCGTGTTTTTTTTGAAAAAATATTATAAGGTACCTTGACAAATAGAAAGATCAGGTGTACATTGCTATTGAAAGGTACCTTAACAATTAACGCATCAACGGATCAACAGGAGGATAACAAAACATGCATTGGAACGAAAAGAAATTTGAAAACGAAACCCTGAATGAGAACCTGAACCAGAACGAACCGGAAGCCATGGAGGACGGGACAGAAGGTGAGGCGATGGGCTCGCGTGCACAGCGTCCCATGGGCCCGCATGGTCCGATGGGCCACGGGTTTCATCCCCGGTTTGGAGAAGGCCCCATGATGCACTCCATGCCGCCCTGCGGCATGGGTCCCCGGGGGCCTCACGGCCGCGCGCGTCCGGCGATGCGCCCCGGCTTCATGCCGGAGGAGGAGCGCGCTGCGCTGTACGAGGCCATGACGACCGAGGAGCGCATTTCTTCGCAGCTGATCAGGCTGTCCCATCTTCTGCGCATGATTTCCGGAGCACCGGACGGGCAGAGGCGCCTGATGAACATTCTGATGGAAAAAGGCCCGCTTTCCCAGCGGGAATTGACGGAACTCATGGGCATCCGGCCGGCCTCGGTCTCGGAGCTGGCCTTTAAGCTCGAAGAGCGCGGCTATGCCGTGCGGTTTGTCAATCCGCAGGACCGCCGCAGTCAGAACATCGCTTTGACGGAAGCGGGCATGGCGGCAGCGGAGAGGCTTTCCCTCAGCCGGGCTGACCTGTACGGAGACATGACGGAGGATGAAAAGGCAAATCTGCTTTCTGCCCTTGAAACCCTCGGGAAACGCTGGCGCACCATGGTGCCGCAGCCGGACAGGCATTTTCGTTCATAAGACGGATGGCATGCTCTTTTCGGCCCGGGGTTGAAAAGTGCAAGCATATGGGGTATAATGTGCGCATAAGGGGGCCGGCGTGCGGCCCCGACGCACGGCCCGAAGTCTTCTGGGCTGAATGGAGGGTTTGAATATGCGTCTTGGAACGACGGAAATTATTTTGATCATTGTGCTTGCGCTGGTACTCTTTGGGGGCGGCAAACTGGCCGGTGTCGGCAAGGCGCTTGGCAAGAGCATTAAGGATTTCAAGTCCGAGGTGAAGGACGCCAAGGACGAAGCCGGTAAAGCCGATGCGGAAGAGAAGAAGGACGAAAATGCCTGACAGCACTAAAAAGCCCGATCTGACGGCAGCGGATGAGGTGGAAGAAAAGGCGCCGGCGGCCCCGGAAGGGGACGGCGGCGCTCCCCTGCTTTCCCATCTGCTGGCCCTTCGGAAAGTGCTTGTGGTCTCGGCCATCGCGGTGGCCGTGGCCTTTTTTGCCGTGTATTCACTGTTCATCGATCCCCTGATGGCCTGGATCGTGTCGCCGATCCAGGCGCGCGGGATCGACGTGATTTACACCGCCATGTCGGAAGCGCTCGTCACCAAGTTCAAGGTGGCGCTGATCGCCGGCGCCGTCGCGGCCAGCCCGGTCGTGATCTGGCAGATCTGGGGCTTTATCAAGCCCGCGCTGTACCCGCATGAAAAGACGCGCTTTCGGGTCATGTTCTTTGTGGCGCTGTTCCTGTTCCTGACAGGGGTCACCTTCTGCTATTTTGCGGTGTATACGCTGGCGGTCGACTTTTTCCTGGTCGCAGGGGACAATCTGGCAAGGCCCATGCTTTCCATCGACAAATACGTCGGCTTCCTTTTCGGGTTCATCCTGCCCTTTGGCGTCGCGTTTCAGCTGCCCGTGGCGATTTACATTACCACGCGTTTCGGGCTGACGAATCATCAGATGCTCGCTTCCAAGCGCAAATACGTCATTCTGGGCATCTTTGTCCTGGCGGCCATCCTGACCCCGCCGGACGTGGTTTCCCAGATCGCGCTGGGGGTGCCGATGGTGCTGCTGTACGAAATCGGCATCCTGGTGGCGCGCTTCACAAAATCCCGGGATGCGCAGGCGCTGGAGGAATAAACCTTTCTGAACACAATTGCCCGCGGCGGCTTTTCCGCCGTTTTTTGTTGCGAGTTTTTCCGTGCTGTGATAGGATAGAGGCAGATGAAAACGAATACACGGTCGGGAGGGGCATATGGGTTTTTCCAAAGAAGAAGTCGCGCGGTCTGTATCGCTTGCGGCGGCAAGGTTTCCGGACGCGCGTTCGCTTTCGGTCGAAGCCGTCCAATCAGACGGCGCAGCGCTGCGAGTGTCCCTTTCGGGGGAGCGGGCGGTGATTGAAGCACCGGATAAAAACGCGCTTTCAAGGGGCGTTTTCCTTTCGGCGCTGGCCCATGCGCGCGGGGAGAAGCTTGATCTTACGGAAACGCGGCATTTCCGGGACTGCGGGATCATGCTGGACCTGTCCCGCGGCGCGGTCATGACGGTCGAAAGCCTGAAAGCGGTCATGGACGTGATGGCGCTGCTCGGCATGAACTATTTGCAGCTGTACATGGAGGATGTCTATCCCATTGAAGGGTTCCCGTATTTCGGCTATCTGCGGGGAAGATACAGCGAAAAAGAGCTTCGGGAAGTGGACCGCTATGCCGTCTCGCTCGGCATCGAGGTGGTGGCGAGCATCCAGACCCTGGGGCACCTCGGACAGTTTCTGCAGTGGAATGAAAACGCGCCCCTTCGGGACCAGACGGCCGTGCTCATGATCGACGACGAACGGACGTACGATCTGATCGAGGCGCAGATCCGCGCCTGCGCGTCCCTGCTTTCCTCCAGGCGCATCCACATCGGCATGGACGAGGCTCACGGCGTGGGTCTGGGGCGCTATTATGCGCTGCACGGCCCTGTGGACCGGTTCGCCCTCTTGTGCAGGCACTTAAAGCGCGTGTGCGCCATCGCGGAAAAATACGGACTGTCGCCGATGATGTGGAGCGATATGTTCTTCCGGCTGGGCTCGGCGACGGGCAGCTATTACGACATTTCCTCCCATGTGCCTGACGAGGTGATCAAAGAGGTGCCGAACGTGCGCCTTTGCTATTGGGATTATTACAACCGCGATCCCGCGCTGATTTCGCACATGTTCCGGGAACATGAGCGCATCCATGCGGACACGGTGTTCACGGGCGGCATCTGGACCTGGAGCGGCTTTTTGCCACAGGTGTACAGAACGTATGAAACCAGCGCCGCCGCGCTTCCTTTGTGCCTTGAAAACGGCATTACCACGGTGGTCGCGTCCATGTGGGGGGACGACGGCGCTGAATGCGATCCCTTCCTGGCGCTGCCCCTGCTGCCGCTTTTTTCCGAGGCCTGCTGGCAGGGAAAGGTGCCTTCGCTGGACGCTGCGCTGTGCCTTGGCGAGGCGGCCTGCGGGTTTGAGAAAGCGGCCGTGGAAGCCATGGCCCGTTTTTACACAGGCTGGGATGATATGCGCGGCGGCAAGACCTATCTGTACGGCGATCTTCTTTATCCGCTTTCGGCGGGCGGGGATCGTCCGGAAAACCTTGCGAAGCGGTTCCGCGAGGGCGAAGAGATGATCCGGCCGTACAGCGGCACGGATTTAGGCACGTTTGCAAAATGCGTGTTCGCCCTTGCCGCACATAAGGCGGAAATTTCCGCCGGTCTCAGGGAAAGATACCTTGCGGGGGACAAAGAATACCTTGAAAACGTGGCGGAGACGGAGATTCCCGCGCTGATTGAGGAAACAAAGGCGTTACTTTCTTCGCACCGCGCCCTGTGGAAAAAACATATGAAGCCGTATGGGTGGGAAATCCTTGTCAGCCGGTACGGCGCCTGCATGGAACGCTGCAGGGACGTTTCTAAGGAGATCCGCGAATACCTTTCCGGCGAGCGCGCGGAAATCTCCGCCCTGGAGGAAGAACCGCTTTCGCCGGGCCGCATGTATGGGCACTTTTTCACCGGCTGCACCTTCCCGAGCGCGGGTCCGCTGTAACGCACAATCTGCGGCAAAGCCGGTGAAACCGTTAATTTTGACTTGAAACAGCGGCGTTAGAGTTGTATAATATTGAATAAGGAAGGGAGGGGATACCATTGAGCGACTGGTCCGATACGACCAAGCTGCGCCCTCTTCCGGAAGGACGGGAAACCGCCCCGGATATCCTGGCGCATGTGTACAACGCCCTGATGATCAAAGGCTATGATCCCATCACGCAATTGGTGGGCTATGTACTGACGGGCGATCCCACCTACATTACCAGTTTCAATAACGCCCGGAGCCTCATCTGCCGTCTCGAACGGGACGAAATCCTGGAGGAGCTTGTGCGTTCATACGTGAAGACCCAACTGCAGGGGAGCGGCGAATAATGGGCCGGCTTCTTTGCCTTGACGTGGGGGACAGGCGCATCGGACTCGCGGTCAGCGACGAAATGCGCCTGTTTGCCAGTCCTTTCGGTCTGATCGAGCGCATCGGCTGGGGCCCGGATGTCAAAAAGGTGCGCGCCGCCTTTGACGAAACCGGGTCAGATTTCCTGGTGCTCGGGCTGCCAAAGAACATGGACGGCACCGAAGGCTTTCAGGCCGAAAAGGTGCGCGCGTTCGCCCAGCAGCTTGAAAAGGCCGGCATGAAAGTGGAATTCTGCGACGAACGGCTTTCCACCGTGGAGGCGGAGCACGCGCTGATCGAGGGCGGAATGCGCCGGGAAAACAGAAAAACGCACGTGGACAAGGTGGCGGCCGCGGTGATTTTGCAGCGCTATCTTGATACACTCACACAAAAAGCAGCCCGGAACGCGGGCGTGGAGGAGCAAATGACGGACGAATTTGACACGATGGACAACGAAGACATGGAAGGCATGGACGAAAACCAGATCATCGAACTGACGGACGAAGAAGGCGTCACCAGCCGTTTTGAGTACCTGACCACCATCGATCACGAGGGCAAGCTCTATGTGGCGCTGCTCCTCATCGACGAGGAAGCGGACGAAGAGACGGACGAGGAGGACGACGGCGAGGTCGTGATCCTTGAAATCCAGAAGGATGAAAACGGCGAGGATATTTACGCCACTGTCGAAGACGAGACCATCAGCGACGCTGTGTTCGAAAAGTTTCTGAAACTGGTTGCCGAAATGGATGAGGATGAGGAATGAATATGTTTGAAGGCCAGATGGTGCGGCTTCGCGCGTTTGACAACGGCGATCTGATTCCGCTTTGGAAGTCCCTGAATGACGCGGACGTGATGGGTCTGCTTTCCGGTGCGCCGGTTCTGCCGGCCACGATGGACGACGCGGCGCAGTTCATGGCTGCGCAGACCAGCCATTCCACCGGCGAATACCAGTTTGCCATCGAGCGCCTGGAGGACGGTCGGTTCCTTGGCCGGTGCGGCCTGAGCGAACTGGACAGACGGAACCTCCGGGCAGAGGTGACCATCCACATCGGCGAGGAAGAAATGCGCGGACGGGGCTACGGCACAGACGCGCTTTCGATCCTGTGCCGCTTCGCGTTTGAAGACCTGAACCTGCACCGCCTGAAGGCGCACGTTTACGCCTGCAACGAGCACAGCATCCGCTGCCTTGAAAAAAGCGGCTTTCAGCAGGAAGGCGTCCTGAAGGAAGAAATGTACCGCTTCGGCCGCTGGCACGACGTTGTGGCCTATGCGCTTATGCGGTGCGAATGGGAAGCGCTGAACGAAAGAACGGGGGAGGACTGAAATGGCCGTCAAACCCTTTGGACTGAAAAACCTTGACAAGCGGGGGCTGTTCATTCTGGGCGTCCTCGCGCTTGCCGTGGGCCTGAGCATGATCATTTTCAACGAATCCGCCATGCACATCATCTGCTATTCCATCGGCGGCCTTTTGCTGCTGTACGGCCTTGTCGACATCCTGCGGGATTTTACC
>CAMOIA010000105.1 GCA_946615785.1 uncultured Clostridia bacterium | reverse complement strand
GATTGCCGCTGTGTGGTCCATTTTTTCCGGCAGCAGATGGTAGTACCGCACATACGAGTTCCTTTTCTATTTCCTATACGCATACTTTCACCTTCCTTCTGCGAATCCCCGCGGTTTAGCTTCTTAGTAATCCTTTGGCCTTTTCCAGCCGTCTTGATACAGTGGTTAAGATGGGCGATCATGCTTCGTTCCTCTTTCTTTCGCGCAGATTTGGCGCGCTCCAATTGGCCGTCCGCTGTCCCGAGTTTGCGGCGTGTACGTCAGGGCATATTCAAAGCTTTGTCCGTCGTCTTCAGAAAAGCGCTGTTCGTCCGCAGCTTTGCGCATTTGCAGGATATCATTCTTCCCGGATACAAGCCAAATGAGACCGGACGGAAGGTCGCATTGGCGCTCAACGCGGCGAAAGCGTCCAGCGTTGATCATTTCCTGTGATTTTGCCTGTTGCTCAGATGATAGCGCAGGTATCCGCGCGGTGTAAATAAACCGCTGTATACATGCATAAAAATAAGTTCAATGGCGGGGATTGAGCCGCCGCCCGTCCCGGCCCGCAGCAAAAGAAAAGCTTGACGAAAAAATGCTGCAAGTATATGCTAAGATGATGGCCTTTTGGAAAGACGTCCCATGACGGGCGTTATCCCGATGCGTCACCATCAGCCGCTTGGAGGGCAAATGGAATGGATTATATTCTGGAAACGAACAACCTGACCAAGGTTTACGGTCAGAAGGAAGCGGCCAAGGATGTGAACCTGCACATCCGCGAAGGGCAGATTTACGGCCTGATCGGCCGCAACGGCGCGGGCAAAACCACCGTGATGCGCATGATCAGCGGCCTGTCAAAGCCCACAAGGGGCAGCTATTCCCTGTTCGGGAAAACCGGCCTGGCCATGCAGATGCAGCTCAAAAACGTGGGCGTTCTGATCGAGCATCCGGGCCTGTATCCCCGGCTTTCGGCCTATGAAAACCTGAAGATCAAGTGCATCGGCATGGGCATCAGGCCCAGGGGCTATGTGGAAGAGCTGCTCAAAACCGTCGGCCTTGAGAACACGGACAAAAAAAAGGGCGCCGCCTCCTATTCCCTGGGCATGCGGCAGCGGCTTGGCATCGCGCTGGCGCTGGTGGGCGATCCGAAGATGATCATCCTGGACGAGCCCATCAACGGCCTGGACCCGCAGGGCATCGTGGAGGTGCGCGAAATGGTGTCCAGGCTCCGGGACGAGCGGGGCATCACCATCATGATCTCCAGCCACATCCTGGACGAACTGGCCAAGGTGGCAGACGCCTACGGCGTGATCCACGAAGGCACGCTGCTTGACGAATTCACTGCGGAAGAATTGCACGAGCGCTGCGGGCAGAGCCTGGTCCTTCGCACGGACGATGCCGCCGGGACGCTGCAGATTCTTGAAAACATGGGGCTGCAGGGCACGAAACGCGATCCGGACGGAAGCCTGCGCCTCGCTCAGGGAATGGAGCGGGCCAAAGAGATCTCCAAAGCCATCGTAAACGCAGGGATCGGCCTTGAGGAAATCTATCTGCGCACCAAGACCCTGGAAGAATATTATCTTGGCATGACGGGAGGCGAGCACAATGGCTAAATTGATCCATATGGACCTGTACAGGATGCTGAAATCCAAATCCTTCCTGCTGTGCCTGCTTCTCTCCTTCGTGCTGGCGGTGAGCGGCACGCCGGTTTCAAGGCTGCTGTTCACGCTGACCACGTCGCTTGCGGGCGATACCACGACTCTCTTCCCGGCGGAAGCCCTTTTTTCGAGCATGCTTTCCGAGCCCTTCCCCCTGCTGGGCCTGCTGCTGATGATGCTTTCGCTGTGCTATTTCTTCTATGCGGACGTGGAAAACGGCTACATCAAAAACATCGCAGGGCAGATGCCCATGAAGGGCTTCACGGTGCTGTCGAAGTTCATCGTGGCCTTCGTCCACAATCTGATTTTCGTCGCGCTCGACATCATCGGAAACCTGATCGGCACCGTGTTCATCCAGCGCATCGTCATGGACGCCCAGGTGCTCGACAGCCTGCGGGTGCTGGCGCTGAAGCTTTTGCTGGTGCAAAGCCTGTGCGCCCTGCTATTGCTCGCGGTGACCACCCTGCGCAGCAAATCGCTCGGCATGGTCCTGGTGGTTCTCTTCGGCCTCGGGCTGACCCCGCTCATTTACATGGGCATCAACGAAGGCCTGAAACCGCTTTTCGGCCAGGAAACCGACATTTCCAGATTCATGCCGGATACCGTGATGAACGAAGAGCCCCTGGACACGCTCAAAGCCCTGGCGGTGGCGATCGTTGCGGGCGCCGTCTTCCTGATCCCGGCCATCCGGATCTTCGATCTCAAAGATGTTAAATGACCCTGAGGTCATTGACATAAAAACAACAAACGGAGGATTTACATGATGGGTGTTTTTTCAGTTCTTCTGGCGCTTGTCGCCGTCCTGGCCGCGCTTCTGGTCACCGGCCTTTTCGGCACCGTGGGCGGTGTCATCGCCGGCCTGATCGCCGCGGTGGCGATCCTGTTTGGTGTTCTCAAGCGGGTCAAGGATAAAAGAGGCGGCATCGCCGGCATCGTCATCGCCGTGATCGCGATCATCCTGGCCGTTTCCATGACCGGCACCTGGTCCAATATGTTCAAGGACCTGCACCAGAAGGCCGTTGAATATATGCCGAACGGCCTGTGGGCACAGGCGACCGAAGACGTCAGCGGCGGTCTCGTGGGCATCGTGAAAAGAATGCCGCAGGACGAGGCTTCGCTGAACGCGATGATTCAGGAAATGAACGACCTGAGCAAGATCGAGACCAACAAGTAAAATCAGTCTGAAGATGTCATAAGCAAAAGGCTGACCTCAAAAACAGCGGTACCGGGGGCAATCCTCCGATACCGCTGTTTTGTTCAGCCCTTTACGGCTTTTCGATTCCCGATCTGACGATTTGCAGATCGACGTCCGAAACCACGGTTTCCAGGCACGAATCCCTGATTTCGATGATCACATGCCATTCAAGTGTATTTTGGTCATAAACCGCGCTGATGGTTTCAATCTTCGTCCCCCCGCCTGTTTCACTGAAACCGGAGGGTTGCCCCTCAGACATCAATTTGGCGAATTGCGAAGCCGCGATCCGCTCGGCGTCAAGCGCCTGATGCTTCGGAATGAACCCCGTGCGGGCATTCACCCACACTTTGGCTGTTTCTTGATCCCCCTGCACAAAGTCAAGCACCCAGTATGGCTCAGGAAAGGGTCCTACCCTGGTATGCCCGGTATACAGGTTCACAAAAACCTGGTTCTCAGATTCGTCCTGACCATACGCCGCAAGCAGAAAGGCCTCCGCCTTCGTCCGTGCCTCCTCCTGTGAAAGCAGGCCCGGCTCCAGCACGCCGTACTGCCATTGCAGAATCGTTTGATCAAACGATGCGAAAGGGGCCCCGGTCAGGTGATATTGCTGCACCCTTGCCTCTTCTGCCTCCATCAGATACGGCATCAGCTGGCTGACCCAGTTCTTTTGTTCAATCGTCCATTCCCTGAAGGGCCCGTAGTTTTCCAGGCATTCCGCATAGTATTCCGCAACGCCGTATTCGGATGTGAATTTGCTATCGACGATCTGGGCTGCCTTCTCGCGCACCAGATCCTCCCAGGGATCCGCCGAAGCGGAGGAAAACAGCAACGCAAATACAAAAAAGAACGCCAATCCCTTTCTGATCATAAAGCCCTCCAATGTCCGAAACCGGCTTCAACGCCTTAATCCCGAAGCCCTTCCCAGAAATGCCGCTCCATTTCTTCAAAAACAGCAGGATCCTCCGGAAGCGGCTCATACGTTTTTTCCCACAGAACTTCCGCGGCCCCGACCGGATCAGAAAGCTCCCGCACGGTCACCTGCAGCCTGTCAAGGTTCAGCGTTTCGGTTTTGATCCTGCCTTCCCACACGATGGTGTTTTCCTCCTCTGAAACCATCGTGCGGATCGGCTTTAAGACATTTCCGTCCCACACGCAGATCTGGGCGTGGAAAAGCATGCCGGCGCTGCCGTCGTTGCTGCGGGAAAGCACGTATTTCCCGTCCGCCAGTTCGTAGTTGACGATATCCGCAGTCCAGCGCTCGGCATATTCGTATTCGCTCCCGTTCCACAGATAGAATTCATACCAGGTGTTGGACGCGCCAAGCACGGTGGCCACGGCCAGATCCTGATGCCCGTCGAAGTTCACGTCGTCGTATTGAACGAAGGCTTCCTTGGAGGTGGAAACGAAATAGATTTCCTGTCCGTTGTCCGCCGTAAAGCGGTGGATGTATCCGTCCGCCGTCCGGCCCACGATTTCCGCGCCCGCAAGGCACGGCAGCGCGAAGATCAATACCATGAAAGCCAATGCCGCAATCTTTTTCATCCTCTTTTTGCCTCCATTATTATGTGTTTTGGGACTCTTTTCATCGCCAAAGGCGGTTTCAGCCGTATCCTGAGCGCCTGAAAAGCTTTGCATGCAGATCCTTAAGGTGTTTGTTTCCCCTTTGCGGCTCTGCTGCAGCCGTCCGTCGTACGCTCCCCCGTCCGGGCGGCTGTACCATAGAAACGTACCCGGCGCCCGGTTTCATGCATCCGCCGAAAAACTTTCAGGTGTACCGCCTGCACTTGCAGGATATCAAAACGGACGGGAAACCCCGTCCGCGTTTCTTTTCCGTTTTCCGATCGCTTATTGTCAGATGGACAGAACCACGCACGGCCCTTCCCTGCGCACATCCAGCACATAGCAGGAATCCTTGCCGAAAATGCTGTTCATCTGCTCCACAAATTCGCCCGTCATATCGCTCGGGACAATGTTGAGCGTGGTGCCGGCAAAGCCGCCGCCGTGCACGCGCCAGGCGCCTTTCCCCTGCAGGAAACGGGACGCGACCATCAGGGCCAGCGAAACGGGCTGCGAAACCCCAGGCACAAACACGTTCTGCAGAAGCTTCTGGCTGGAATCGCCCGACGCCAGAATGGCGGAAAGAATGCTCGCCGTATCCTCGGCGCGCACATCCCGGACCAGCTTCTTGACCCGCTGGTTTTCCTCAAAGAAATGGACGGCGCGAAGCACAGGCCGCTCACCCAGCTGACAGCGAAGCTGCCCGATGTTCTTCCAGATTTCCTCGGGCCGCACCTCCCGCAGCACTTTCTTGCCAAAGAAGGCGGCGACCGCGTTCATTTCCCTGCGAATGGCCGCGTAGGCGTCCGTCAGATCGTCGTGGGAGGAGCGGGTGTTGACCACCACAATGTCATAGCCGTGTTCTCCGAACCGGTAGGAAAGGGCTTCCACCTGCGGCTCGTCCTTAAAATCGATGTACACAAGGCCGCCGGTGGAGCAGGCCATCTGATCCATCAATCCGGAGGGCTTTCCGAAAAACACGTTTTCCGCGTACTGGCTGATCTGCGCGCGTTCTGTCGAATGCATGCGGTCGCCGTTGTAGAGATGATCAAGCGCCTTGGCGATCAGCACCTCATAGGCCGCGGAGGAACTGAGGCCGCTCCCGCTGGCCACATCCGAGACCATCACCGCGTCAAAGCCGCCGATCCTGTAGCCCCTGTCCGCCATGCCCTTTGCCACGCCGCGAACCAGCGCGGCGGATTTTCCCTGCTCCTCTTCCCTGGGTTCGAGCGAATCCAGCGAGATTTCCAGCGTGGGGAACCCGTCGGAAACGATGTGAACCATGAGATCCTCGCGCGGACTGATGGCGCAGAGGGTATCCAGATCGACCGCGGCGGCCAGGACGCGGCCGTTGTTGTGATCAGTGTGGTTTCCGATGATCTCGATCCTGCCCGGCGCGCTGATCAGATCCAGGCGTTCCTGGCTGTGGAACTGTTCCTCATGCTTTTTCACAACGCCGCTGTACCGGCTGATCTGCCGTGCCAAGGCGCCGTCCC
>CAMOIA010000104.1 GCA_946615785.1 uncultured Clostridia bacterium | reverse complement strand
CCCGTTCCGCCCTGCAGAACGCCGCCTCCGTGGCCGCCATGGTGCTGACCACCGAATCTCTGGTGACCGACATTCCCGAAAAGGAGCCCGCGCCTGCGGCCCAGAACCCCGGCATGGGCGGAATGTATTGATCCGTTCGTAAACGTTCATTGTACCCAAGGCAGCCAGCGCAGCAATGTGCCGGCTGCCTTTTTCCCTATTTTTCGGCATCCGAAAGCAGAAACACAGCGTATACAGAAATTTCCGTTGTGTTTTTATCAAATTGAATGTATAATCATGTCAGAGTAGCCAAAGGAGGGTCGTGGATGTACAAGCTGCTGATCGCAACGGACAAGCCTGAGGTGCGTGCTGTATCCGACGCGATTGACTGGAAAAGGCTCGGGTTCCGAACGCCAATCATTGCGTCCACCCCTGCCGAAGCCGTCGAAGTTCTGTCCGGCAAGGCCATCGACGCCGTCGCCTTCACGTTCGTGGGAATGCCGGTTACACCGCTTCGGGATTATCTGCATGTTGAAAGGCCGAGCCTGCCCATCTTCACCCTGGTCGAGGATACCGACAAGCAGGCCGTGATCCTGAGCGAACTGAGGCATGTGCTGAACCGCATCCATGCGGATTACGCGGACATCCCCTACGATGAAGACACCATGCGCAGCGCCATGCGGGACGAGCTTGTGCACAGGCTCCTGTGCGGCGAAATCGAGGATTTTTCCCTGGTGGAGCGGGAACTTCAGCTGATCCGCGGACACATTTCCGCAACCCGGCCGTGTGTCGTGTATGAAATGGACATGCCGCAGGGAGACGTTTATATGCTGCAGCATGCTTCCGCCATCGAGCGGCTTGAAAGCGCACTTCGAAACAATTTCTTCGGCCGCTACATCGATCACATTTATTATGCCGTCGCCGTGCTCACGCCGCGGCAGATCCGCGTCGCCGCCATTCCGGAAGCGGGACTTGATCAGGATCTTGACGACTTTGGAAAACGCGCGGACGCGCACATCCGGCAAAGTCTCGACATGATCAAGGAATACCTGAACCTGGATATCAATATCGCAGAGAGCGGTTTTATCCGCAATCTGAAAGCATTCACAGAGGATGAAACAACAGAAGGAGGAGAATGACATGGGTATCTTCAGCAAACTGACCGGACAATTCATCGACGTAATTGAATGGACCGACGCTTCCAACGACACCATGGTGTACCGTTTCAACAAGGATGGAAACGCTATCATGATGGGCGCGCAGCTGACCGTCCGCGAGAGCCAGGTGGCTGTGATGGTGAACGAAGGCCGCATTGCGGATATCTTTGTTCCCGGCCGCTATACCCTCTCCACCCAGAACATGCCCGTTATGACCATGCTCCAGTCCTGGCGCTATGGCTTTAACTCCCCGTTCAAAGCGGAAGTCTATTTCATCAACACCCGGCAGTTCCTCAACTGCAAATGGGGCACTTCCAACCCGGTCATGATGCGCGACGCGGAATTCGGCGTTGTCAGGCTTCGCGCCTTCGGCATCTATTCCTTCAGCGTTTCCGACCCCGCTGCCTTCTTAAAGCAGGTGTTCGGCACGAGCGCGCTCTTCACCACCGAAGGCGTAACCGAGCATATCAAGCGCACCATCGTATCCGGGCTTTCCGATATCCTGGCCCAGAGCAAGATTCCGGCACTGGATCTGGCCGCCAATTACGACGAGCTGAGCGAATTCGCCCTGAACAGCCTCTCCCCCAAGTTCGCGGCCCTCGGATTGAAGCTTGATTCCTTCGCCATCGAAAACATCTCCCTGCCGCAGGAAGTCGAGGCCGCGATGGACCGCCGCACGTCCATGGGCGTTGTGGGCGACGTGCAGAAATACACCCAGTATCAGGCCGCGGAAGCCATCCGCGAAGCCGCCAACAACCAGAACGGCGCCGCCGGAATGGGCGCGGGCTTCGGCGCTGCAGCAGCCATCAGCCAGATCATGCAGGGCAATTCCGCAACACAGCCGCAGGCAGCCGCTCCCGCCGCCGATTATTCCGCGGCCGGGGAAACCAAGTACTGCAGCCAGTGCGGCCAGAAAATTCCGCGCAGCGCGAAATTCTGCCCGGAATGCGGCGCAAAGCTGATCTGATCCGTTTGCACTGCACGTTTAATCAGGCACCGGGTGCCTGATCAGGCAACACCGCACGCACTGCCCCGGCGACGCTCTTTGTACCGTCTGTTTTTGCAGGCTTTGCGGCTGAAAGGCCCCAACACAAACAAAGAATCGCCGGCCGACCGTTTTCTTTGTGCGGTGTTCCTTTTTGCAGACCCGGCAAACATTGAAAGGGGGCTTTGCCTTGAGCGAAGAACTGGATAAAAAAAGAAAAAACGACGCCTTTCTGAAAATGACCTATGAAACCGAATGTGAAGACCGTACCAGCAGAAACATCTATTCGCTCGCCATCGGCCTGACCGTCATATTCGGGCTCTTCTTCAGCTATGCCGTTTCGCTGACAGCCCTGCGTTCCGGCATGCTCAGCAATTTTACGCGGGGCGGGCTGATTGTGACCATCGTCGTCTATCTGGCCTCCTCGATCGGCGGCAACGTCATCATGAACAAGACCGAAAAACCCGCCATCTGCATCGGCGGATTCGCGCTGATGGCCTTAGGCACCGGTCTTTTGCTGACTGTCCTCGTGGCGGCGTACACGGCCTCCAGCATCGCAAACGCATTCCTCATCACCATGGGAATCACCGCTGTGATGACGCTGGCGGCGACCGCATTCCCGAACGCCTTTCTGAGCATGGGCAAAATGCTCTCGCTTTCGCTGCTCGCGCTGATCGTCATCGAGCTCGTCGTGACGTTCATCTTCCGTGTCCAGCAGCAGGTAACCGACTACATCGTCATCCTGATTTTCACCGGCTTCATCGGGTATGACTGGGCGCTCGCCCAGCAGCGGCCGGCGACCATTACCAACGCCATCCGCTCCGCCGCAGCCATTTACATGGATGTGATCAACATCCTGATCCGCATCCTTTCCATCGTCGGGAAGCGCAGGGACTGAGCGTTTCCCGCTGACGAGAAATACAGGGGACGGCAAGACGCCGTCCCCCTGCTTTATTGTATCGTCAATTGGTTAATCCTTTTCCTGCAGGCGCTTGCGGATATCGTCCGCCGCAAGCGCCAGGGAGGAATTGGTCTTGATATCCTCCCCCATTTTCTGACAGGCGTGCATCACCGTGGTATGGTCGCGGCTGAACGCTCCGCCGATCATTTCAAGCGACACATCCACCATTTCTCTTGCCAGATACATCGCCATCTGCCGCGGGATCAGGATGTCCCTTGACCGCCTGGGGCCTTTGATATCCTCCGCCCGCACGCTGTAATATTCCGACGTCGCGCGGATGATGTCCTCGCAGGTCACATGGCGTTCATTGCCCGCAAAAGCGCTGTGCAGCGCGTTTTCCGTCAGCTCCGCGTCGATCGTCCTGCCCGTCAGGGAAGCATAGGCCACAAGCCTTGTCAGCGCGCCTTCCAGCTCGCGGATGTTGCTTGAAATCCGCTCGGCGATCATGTGAAGGATTTCATTGGGGATGGGGATGGACTCGCTTTCCGCCTTCCGGCGCAGGATCTCGTAGCGCGTTTCCTCATCCGGCTTTGTAATATCCGCGATCAGTCCCCATTCAAAACGGGAGCGCAGCCGTTCCTCCAGCTTTGGGATTTCCTTGGGCGGTTTGTCGGAGGAAATGATGATTTGCTTTCCGGTTTCGCGAAGGGTATTAAACGTGTGGAAAAACTCCTCCTGCGTTCCTTCGCGGCCGGCGAGAAACTGAATGTCATCCACCATCAGGATATCCACGTTGCTGCGGTATTTTTCCTTGAATTCGGCCATGGTTCTGGTCTGGATGGCCGCGATCATTTCGTTGGTAAAGGTTTCCGTGGTCAGGTATTTGATGCGGGCGGCGGGGTTCTGCGAAAGTACGTAATGCCCGATCGCGTGCATCAGATGGGTTTTCCCGAGCCCGACGCCGCCGTAGATAAACAGCGGATTGTAGGCATCCGCCGGCGATTCCGCCACAGCCAGGGAGGCCGCGTGCGCAAAACGGTTGTTGTTGCCGACGACGAAGGTTTCAAAGGTGTATTTCGGGTTCAGGCACGCCTCCGACGCCGAACGCATCATCGGCTTTGCGCCTTCGCGGTATTCCTTTGCCTGCGAGGGCGTCATGATCTGCACCCGGACCGGCTGTCCCGAAGCCTGTGTCAGCGCGTTCGTGATCAGGGTCGAATAACGGGGCACCACGAACTGATAGTAAAAATCCGTCACCGCTTCAATCAGAAACGTGTCGCCTTCCTGGCCTGCCATTTTTAAGGCCGAAGCGATCCATGTGTTATAGGTGACCTCCGTCATTTCGGCCCGCATGAGCGTACAGGCTTTTTCCCAGATTCCAAGTGCATCCAAAGGGCTCATCCCCCATTGACTTAATGACGCCAGCATCGCGAAAACCCGCCAATTTATGCATCCGGAGCAAAGAGCAGTTTTTGTGGAAAACCGTTGTGGATAATCCCTTCGGTGATGGCAATGGCATTGTAACAAAACTTCGGGTTTTTTTCAATCCCCCGAAATCATTGCATTTTGTGTTTCATCTCCTTTTCCGGCTATTCAAACAGTCTGTGGATAACTTATTTCTATAGATTGTGTTTCAGGCTGTCCCGCACCACCAGCATTGGGCTTTGCATGTATATTTATTCATTCTTTCGCATTTCTGGACTTTTCATACGCTTTGTGTTATCTTAATAGCAGGCACCGAGTAAAGGATCGGAGGCAATCGTATGGTTTCCGAATCGCAATTGTATTTGATCCTGCAGCCCTGGTTCGGGAGCACGCTTTCAAAGGCGCTGTATCCCGCCGTGCAAAGGATTCTGGACCGCTTTCACGGGTATACGGAAAAACAGGATCTCAACGACCTGTACGAATGGCTTCGTGTGCTTCTGTTCGGCGAGGTGCGGCGCATCACCCGCGCCACCATGGTCGTCGAACTCGATTCCGGAGACCGCATCCTTTTGCGTTCCGACGACATCGACATCCTGGCCGACGATCTTCTGTTTCCGCTCTTTGAGACCTTCAGGCGGGACGAAGCGCACTGCGCGACGCTGAAAACGTTCGCCATGCAAAACGGCAGCCTGTCTGCCTACCGGGCTCTGTTTACGATGTATGCGGATGTAATGGATCCCGCGGAGCGGGCGGTGATGGAGCGCGTGATCCGCGGCTTTCCAAGCCAACGGCTATACTGGTACCGGGAAATCAACTGATTCGATTTACAGACAAAGAAGGGTTTCGTTTTGGGTAAAATCATTTCCGTGGTCAATCAGAAAGGCGGGGTCGGGAAAACCACCACCTCCGTCAATCTCTCCGCCTGTCTTGCAAACGCCGGCGCCAGGGTGCTTCTGGTCGATATGGACCCGCAGGGGAACGCGACCAGCGGCATCGGGCTGAAAGCCGGCAAAAAAACCACCTATGAAGCGCTGCTGGGAGAATGCTCCTTTGAAGACGCCATCGTATCCACCTGCGTCAAGCGCCAAAAAGCCTGCCCCTGCGACATTCGCATGGCCGGGGCCGAGCTGGAGCTTGCGGAGATGCCGGAGCGGGAGTACCGCCTTCGGAAAACGCTTTCCGCCGTCCGGAACGAATTTGATTTTATCCTGATCGACTGTCCCCCGTCCCTTGGACTTCTTACCGTAAACGCGCTTGCGGGCTGCGACAGCGTCCTCATTCCCATCCAGTGCGAATACTATGCGCTCGAGGGCGTCACGTCCCTCATCAACACCATTGGAAGGGTCAAAAGGAGCATTCATCCCGCTCTGGAGGTCGAGGGCGTGCTGCTGACCATGCTGGACGGACGAACAAACCTGAGCCTTCAGGTCGCGGCGGAAGTGAAAAAGCATTTC
>CAMOIA010000103.1 GCA_946615785.1 uncultured Clostridia bacterium | reverse complement strand
CACCGTTACCACCGAAAACCTGCTGGCGGGGCTGAACCGCGTCAAGAATGCCGTGAATCCCTATAATGTCAACAGCATGACGGCCCTTTGCGGCATTGCGGCGCTTGATGAGGAAGGCTATTACAGGGAGATGTGCTCCCGGATTACAAGGCAGCGGGAGCGCACGGCCGCGGACCTTCGCGCGCTTGGCTTTACGGTGCTGCCTTCAAGCACGAATTTCCTGTTCGCAAGCACTGCGGCGCATCACGGAAAATGGCTCTACGCGCGTCTGAAAGAAAACGGTATTCTGGTCAGGCATTTCGACCAGGAAGGGATTCGCGAGTATCTCAGGATCACCATCGGCACAGAAGAGGAAATGGATGCGTTCCTTCAAACGCTGCAAAGAATTTTCAAGGAGGCGGAGGGAGCATGAGGACGGCGGAAATTGACCGCAGGACGGCGGAAACGGACATCTGCGTTCGGCTGAATCTTGACGGCACGGGCAAAAACCAGATCGACACCGGCATCGGGTTCCTGGATCATATGCTGTGTCTGTTTTCGCATCACGGCGGGTTTGATCTGGACGTTGCATGCAAGGGCGACACGTGGGTGGACGGACACCACACAACCGAGGATATCGGCATCGCCCTTGGCGAAGCGTTCAAGGCGGCACTGGGCGCCAAAGAGGGCATAAAACGGTATGGAAGCATGCTCCTTCCCATGGACGAAGCCCTGGTGCTGTGCGCGGTCGATCTGTCCGGGCGCTGCATGGTGCGGTGGAACATGGAGCTTCCGTGCGAAAAGGTGGGCACGTTTGATACCGAACTCGGCGAAGAATTCTTCTGGGGGTTTGCGCGTGCCTGCGCCGCGACGGTTCATATGCGCCAGCTTGACGGCGAAAACACCCATCATATTTTGGAGGCGGCATTCAAAGCGTTCGGGCATGCCATGAAGGAAGCGGTCGCTCTGGACGCAGCGCTCGAAGGACGGCTTTTGTCCACAAAAGGAGTCTTATGATCGCGATCATCAATTACGGAGTCGGGAACCTGTTCTCGATCAAGCGCTCTCTGGAATACATCGGCTGTGACAGCGTGATCACCGATGACGGGAAGGTGATCCGACAGGCGGATCACATCATCCTGCCCGGGGTCGGCGCGTTTGGAGATGCTGTTTTGAAGCTTCGCGCGACGGGCCTTGACGCAACTGCCAAGGAGCAGGCCGCCAGAGGGGTTCCGCTGCTTGGCATCTGCGTGGGCATGCAGATGCTCTTTGACGAAAGCCTGGAATACGGAACCCACGAAGGGCTGCACCTAATCCCCGGTCAGGTTGTCCGCATCGAAGCGGGCGAGGGACTGAAAATACCGCACATCGGCTGGAACGCGCTTGAGATCCTAAGACCGCATCCCGTCTTTCAGGGCGTGGGCGAGGGAGCGCATGTCTATTTCGTGCATTCCTACCATGCTGCCTGTGCCGCGGAGGATGTGATTGCAAGGACCGATTATGGCATTCCCATTACCGCTGCGGTCGCCCGGGAAAACGTGGTCGGATGCCAGTTCCATCCGGAGAAAAGCGGGAATACGGGCCTTCGGATTCTGAAAAACTTCTCTCAAATGTGAGGTGCGCATGATCATTCTGCCGGCTGTTGACATTATTGACGGTTCCGCCGTTCGCCTGTATCAGGGCGATTACGGTAAGAAGAAAGTGTACGATCCGGACCCATCCGCGGTGGCATGCCGTTTTCGGGACGCGGGCGCAAAGCATATCCACATCGTCGATCTTGACGGCGCCCTGCATGGCGAAAGCCGGAATTTCAGCGTGATCCGGCGCATGATTTCCGCTTCCGGCCTGAAGGCTGAGGTCGGCGGCGGGATTCGCACGATGGAAACGATTAAGCGTTATTTTGACGAAGGCGTGGAAAGGGTGATCCTCGGGACCGCCGCCGTGAACGACCCGAAGCTGCTTGAACAGGCGGTCGCCAGCTATGGGGACGGGATCGCGGTGGGCGCGGATATCCGCGACGGCGTCATCGCCATCAAAGGCTGGGTCGAGCTGAGCCGTGAAACGCCCCTGGCCTTTGCAGGGCGTATGGAAGAGATGGGCGTCAGAACGCTGATCTGTACCGACGTTTCAAAGGACGGCGCGCTTTCGGGAACGAATCATGCTCTGTATGCGGAACTGACGAAAGCCTGCCGGTGCAATCTGATCGCTTCCGGCGGTATTACAAGCCTTGATGAACTGCGCCGCCTGAAGGAAAACGGCTTATGGGGCGCGATTTGCGGCAAAGCGATTTACGACGGAAAAATTGACCTTCGTGAGGCGATCAGCGAGGTGGAAGGATGATAACGAAAAGGATCATACCCTGTCTGGACGTCCGCGACGGCAGGGTGGTCAAGGGCGTGAATTTTGCGGGACTGAACGACGTTGCTTCCCCTGTGGAGCTGGCAGGCTATTACTCGTCCCAGGGCGCGGACGAACTGGTGTTTTACGACATCACCGCCTCAAGCGACGGGCGGAAAATCTTCACGTCCATTCTTGAAAAAACCGCGTCCCAGGTGTTCATACCGCTCACGGTCGGCGGCGGCATCAGCACGCTTGAGGATTTTGAGCGCGTGCTGAACTGCGGGGCGGATAAGGTGAGCGTCAATTCCGGGGCGATCAGGGACCCGGGCCTGATCAGCAGGGCGGCCGAAAAGTACGGCAGCCAGTGCGTCATCCTTTCCGTGGACGCGAAAAGGGTCAACGGCCGTTTCACGGTGTTTGCAAAAGGCGGCCGGGAAGACACCGGGATGGATGCGATCGAATGGATCCGGCAGGGCGTTGCGCTCGGTGCCGGAGAAATCGTCCTCAATTCCATTGATACGGACGGCGTCAAGCACGGCTTTGACCTTGAAATGCTGAAAATGGCGGTGGAAGCCGTTTCCGTGCCCGTCATCGCTTCCGGCGGCGCGGGAAGCATGGAAGACTTTAAAGAGCTGTTTCAAAAGGTGCCGACGGTGGACGCGGGGCTTGCCGCATCGGTTTTCCACTTCGGCGAAATCAGGATTTCGGAACTGAAGACCTATCTTCGCAAATCGGGAATCAACGTTCGGATCGAGGAGGAAAATAATGATGATTGATATCGATAAGCTTACATTCAACGCTGACGGTTTGATTCCGGCGGTCATTATAGACCAGGCCGACGGAAAGCTTCTGATGCTTGCCTATATGAACCGGGAAAGCCTGAAAATATCCATGGAACGGGGCCTTACCTGTTTTTATTCAAGGTCGCGCAAGGCGCTCTGGCTGAAAGGGGAGACAAGCGGGAACTATCAGCACATCGTTTCCATTACGGCAGACTGCGATCTGGACGCGCTGAAAATCGTGGTCAGAAAGGACGGCCCCGCCTGTCATACGGGCGCCGAGAGCTGCTTTTTTCAGCCGGTCTACGAATCGGACGAGGCAGGCGAACAGGACGATTTCGACCTTGAAGACCTTTACAGGCTGATTGAGGACCGAAAGATCAACAAAAAAGAAGGCTCCTATACGACGTACCTCTTTGAAAAAGGGCTTGACAAGATTTTGAAAAAGGTGGGCGAGGAGTCCACGGAAGTCGTCATTGCCGGGAAGGATGAGGACAAGGGCGAAACCGTATATGAAATTGCGGACCTTGTGTACCATGTCATGGTGCTGATGGTGGAAATGGGCATCCGCAACGAGGATATCATCCGGGAGCTGCGGTCAAGGCATGTGATCGACCACAAGGTCAAGCAGGAAAAAATGACCACCACCTGATCAGGTGATGCCAATGAATTCCATTTTCGAAGCGCTGCTTTTTGCGGCGCTTGCCTGTTTTGACAGGACGTTTGCAAGGAGGAGCATATGAAAAGCATCGGATTGATTGGATGCGGCAAAATGGGTCAGGCCATTTTAAAGGGCCTCGGGGACGGAACGGTGATCGTTTCAAGGCGAAATCAGGCGGAACTGAAACGGATCTGTGAAGAATCAAACGCGAAGGCCGGAACCAATGCCGAAGCGGCGGCATGCGATATCGTTTTTCTTTGCGTAAAGCCGCAGCAATACGCTCATGTTCTGCCTGAAATCGCTCCGTATGTCCGCAAAGACGCGCTCTTTATTTATCTCGCGCCCGGCTTCACCGTGGAAACGATGCGCTCTAAGCTGAACCTCGCGCAGGATGCGAACATCGTTCACCTGATGCCCAATACCCCCTGCGCCGTCGGCGCGGGCGTGCTGGCCTATGCGGCTCCCGCTTCGTTTACGGGCGACGAGGAGGCCACCTTTGTCAAATTGCTTTCGCCGCTCGGCGCGCTTTTCAGGGTGGAGGAAAAAGACATGAACGCGGTCGTCGGCGTCAGCGGATCGTCGCCCGCGTATTTTTACATGATGATCGACGCGCTGGCCATGGCGGGGGTCAGGGCGGGCCTGAGCCGTCAGGCTGCGCAGAACATGGCGGCACAGACCATGAAGGGCTGCGCCGAAATGCTGCTCAGGTCCGGAAAGCATCCGGGAATGCTCAGGGACGAGGTCATGTCCCCCGGCGGAACGACGGCGGAAGCGGTGTATGTGCTTGAAAAAGAAGGTTTTGCAGGCACGTTAATGGAAGCGGTGGACCGCTGCGTCAAAAAATCCGCTGGCATGGGCTGATCACAGGCCATTGAGGGCAAGGATTTTTTCGCACGCTGAATTTGAAACATAATCCAAAGCGACGCCGTCGACCCGTACGGCCATATGCAATGTGTCGTACGGGATGAATTCGACGGTTCTTTTTGCATAGGCGTTTTCGACCGTGACGGTAAGCTTCGCTTCGGCGTCATCCGAAACGGGCAGCGGAAGGGCGCCGTCTGGCAGAAAGCTGTACAGGGCATCCTGGTACCAGCGCTGAAAGGCTTCGGTATCGACAGCGTGATTGTTGACCGATACCGAAAGATCATACAGAACGTCATCTGTTTGCGAAGCCTGAGACTGCGTTTCCTGGAAGGAGAGCCCGCATTCTGTGACCGATCCTTCCGAAGAGACGAGAACGATGCGCTCCACCTGGTACAATTCAAGCAGGAACGGGTTCAGCTGGCGCATCTCATCGGCGGAACATGAAGAGAGTATCCGGTAAAACAGATAGCTTACGGTATACGTTTTTCCGTCGTACGAAGCATAATAGCTGGAACTGTCATAAGCGTTTCCAAAGGCAAAGCGGAGTTCTCTTTTGGGCATAATGAACGTGTGGACGTCGCCTTTGGTATCAGGAGCCGTGACGATGCTCTCTCCTTCTGTCAGCGTGAGGGTCAGAGCCGGCGCGTCAAGGCCGGTGACGGCGGGATCAAATTCCGTTTCCGTCCCCAGAAAGCGCGAGAACATAAACTGGCTGACGTTTTTCAGAAAGCCTTCCATAAAGGTGCTCGAAGCCGGATACGAAACAGGGCTTTCCAACCGCCAGCCGAAATCGGTAAGGGAGAGGACCAGGTTCTCTCGACCTGTGATTTCAATTCGTTCAAGCAGGTCGCGGTGTATTTCAGGCTGGCTGACAGCGCGCAGATAGGAAAGGTCTGTGTTGAAGGCGGAGGCCATGTCCGTGCCGCCGGCGAAAAGGCGCGTATCGTCGTTCCATAAAAAATAAAACCAGGGAATCTCGTCTCCGGCGATCTGATTTCCGATCCTGATCAGGTCCCTGTGCTGGTCGCGGTAAAGGATTTCGGCGGAAAACGCGCACGGATCCAGCCCGAAGTCGGACAGCCGGATCGGTTTTTCGGCCATATCCAGGATTACCCGTTCGGCCTGGACATGGCATATGTTGTTGACTATGTCAGAGACAAAGCTGGCCCGAAGATCAAAATCCTCTTTACCCGCAAGCTTTACGGAGCCGTCCCGCACCAGCAGGGTGTAGGCTTCTCCGGCCGAAGGGGTTATGACGACCCGGTCGATCGCGTCAAGCG
>CAMOIA010000102.1 GCA_946615785.1 uncultured Clostridia bacterium | reverse complement strand
TCTGGGTCGCAATACCTGCAATGCCATCAACCGTCAGGTGATTCATAGCCTGGAACCGCATGACTGCCTGCACTTCATCCGTGTCGTATTTCCCATCCGGTTCAAGATCGTTCGGCAAATAGCCAAGCTCAATGAGTTTCTTCTGTACCGTAACGACGGCTTCGCCTTCCATGCCCTCTCGGAGAACAATCACATTGTCTCCGGTAACAGGCGTCGGCTGCATGGAAACAGGCGCAGCTGTAGCATTCGGGGCGGGCGTCGGTGTTTCGGTCGGCGCGGAGGAAACCTGTGGATGCTTTGCCTGATAGGCTTGCAGGATTGCTTTTTGCGTTTTTTCGCCCGCAATCCCATCCACCGTCATTTTGTTCACGCGCTGAAACGTTTTGACAGCCGTTTGAAGCGTTTTATCAAAGGTTTCATTGACTTCGCCTGTGTAATAGCCAAGATCTTTGAGCATGGTCTTGAGCGAAAAGACCGCTTCGCCGTAATTGTTCAGCTTCATTTCCACATTCTCGATGGCGGGAAGCGCATTGACAGTGGTACTATTGCCCTTAGCATTTTTCGGTTTTCCTTCAAAAATCAGCCGCTGCGTCGCAGAATCCGCAATGCCAGTAGACGAAAGTTTGTTTTTCGTCTGGAAGGCGGCTACAGCGGCTTTGGTTGAAGCGCCAAAGGTCCCGTCGGCGCTTGAAAGATATCCAAGTTCCACAAGCGCATTTTGCAGAGCCATGACCTCGCTGCCTGCCGCGCCAATCGAGAGCGACTTATAAACGCCGTCCTCTTCCTGAGCATTCGCCAGGGACTGCACGGGAATATTCACGTACTTCCCCATCACAAAACCGGTTTTATTCTGGTATGTAACCTTCAGGAAATCACCCGATTGTGCCAGCACCTGAATGGTTGCGCCCTTGGGAATGGTGAGAAGGCGTGTTGAAGAGGTATCTGCTTTTTGCCGAAGATTGACAGATGCAAGCGTAACGGACGTATACGGATAAACCGATGTTTCTTCGCTTCCTGTTTTAGTTGGAACTTCGGTCGGTTTTGCCGTGGCCGGCAAGGTGGGCGCTGCCGTGGCTTTTTTACCCAGAACAACAGCATCAGAATAGAGTTTGGTTAACGTCTTTGTGCCAGCTTTGCCGTCGACGGTCAGTCTGTTGGCAGTCTGAAAATCCCGGACGGCTTTTGTTGTGGCCGTATCATAAACGCCGCTGATTTCTCCTGTGTAGTACCTTAATTCTGTCAGGCGCTGCTGCAGCTCGCGTACGGCGTCTCCGCGTTTCCCGCTCTTCAATTCCACTGAGGCGATCGGAGGCAGGACAGAGACTTTGGTCTTTTTTCCGTTTGCACTGCTTACAGTTTCTTCATACAGTTTTTTCTGCGTTGCCACATCGGCAATGCCGCTGCCTGTCAGACCGTTTTTCATTTGGAAAGAAATGACAGCGTTAAAAAGAGCGGTGTCAAAATACCCGCTGATTGTGCCAGTGTAGTAGCCGAGCTCCTGCAGCGCTTCCTGTAAAGCCCGAACCGCACGCCCGCGATCGCCGTTTTTTACGATCGTATAGTCTTCCGGTACGGTTTCGTCTGATTCCGCGACGACGACCGTCTCCTCCGACAGACCAGACTTCAGTACGTATCCGCGTTTTCCTTCATAAATAACAATATAATACTCACCGATCATTCCGCTGACGACGGCAGCGTCCCCCGCATTCATCGTGGCAACGACGGTGCCAACCTGCGAAGCAGAAGATCGGATATTCAGCCTATCCTGCGCATAGGCAACAAAAGGATACGAATCCGCAGCGTTAACCGGAAGGGCAGAAAAGCCGATGATACAGGCTGCCGCCAGGGAAATCAACCGTTTGCGCATTGCAATGCCTCCCATCTTTATCATTACCATTTTATTTCTTTTCTGTTATCATGTCAAGAATAATTGTTAAAAATCTGTAACAATTACAAGGATGACTTCTGCCGTTTCAACGTTTTTCTGCAAATAACACAGTTTAAGATTATTCTTTTCAAATTCACCAATTCCGTGTAAAATAGAAGTATCAAGTGCAAAGAGGTCAAATGTATGAAAAGAGCAATTATCGTTGTATTGGACTCCGTTGGCGCGGGAATGCTGCCTGATGCAGCTGCGTATGGAGATGTCGGCGCAAATACCCTTCGTCATGTTGCGGAATCGATCGATCTTCGTGTTCCGAACATGCGCCTGATGGGCCTTGGGCATATCGGTGGGCTCAGCATTCCCGCAGATCCTCTTGCCGTCGGCGCTTACGGGCGTGCTGCCGAACGTTCAAAAGGCAAGGATACCACTACCGGCCATTGGGAAATTGCCGGCCTCACGCTCTCTTCTCCTTTTCCGACCTTCCCGAACGGTTTCCCTGAGGATGTCATTTCGCGTTTTGAACAGGCAATCGGCACCAAAGTGATCGGAAACAAGCCTGCCTCCGGCACAGCCATTCTCGACGAGCTTGGCGAAGAGCATCTGCGGACAAAATACCCCATCGTCTATACCTCAGCGGACAGCGTCTTTCAGATCGCCTGTCACGAAGAGCTATATCCGCTCGATACGCTTTACCGTTTTTGTGAAATCGCGCGCAAGCAGCTTCAGGGGCCCTACGGCGTCGGCCGTGTCATTGCGCGCCCCTTTATCGGCTCAGGCAAAGGACACTTTACACGCACAAGCGGCCGCCGCGACTTTTCCCTTGACCCAACCGGACAGACCCTGCTGGACGTTATGAAATCTGCCGGTCTGGATGTCCTTGGCGTGGGCAAAATCGAAGATATTTTCGCCCACCGCGGTCTGACCGGCTCCGTCCATTCCGCCGGAAATCCCGCCTGCACAGAATCAATGCTGGAATACCTGAAACAGGATTTCAACGGGCTTCTCTTTGTGAACCTCGTGGATACGGATATGATTTACGGACACCGCAGAGATCCGATCGGCTATGGGAACGCCCTGATGGCCTTTGATAAAAAGCTGCCTGAAATCAAAGCCCTGATGCATGACGGCGACATGCTGATCATCACCGCGGATCATGGATGCGACCCCACCTTCCACGGAACGGATCACACGCGCGAGTACATCCCGATCCTTGCCTGGCGAAAAGGCATGAAAGGTCTCTATCCGCTTGGGGATCGCACAACATACGCAGATATTGCCGCTACCATTGCGGAATACTTTTCCCTCGACGAACGTTTTCAGGCTGAAAGCTTCCTGGAAGCGCTTGAGATCTAATATTCAGCAGCATCTTGTTCTGTTCTTCGGATCATGGATTGTATCTTCTTATTCCTTCCGGCAAAGGGAAGGTTGCCATTGCGAACAAATTGGTTTATAATCTTGGAGCGCACACTGTCTTGCGGAAAGGACGTGGAATGCTTTTGATGTCAGCGGAACCGCTGTCCATGGATCCGGAACATTTGCTGAAAGAAGAAATGCAGCGCGGGCAGCTTCCTCAGGCTCTCCTGATCGCAGGGCCTTACGGCGTAGGAAAAAAAACGCTTGCGCGCCAGCTTGCCAAAGGCATCATGTGCCGTGGAACCGCCCCAATGAAGCCCTGCGGGATCTGCAAAAACTGCAGACGGTTTGACCGCATGCAGCTGCCGGATTTTTTGATACCTGAAAAAAAGCGTGACACCAAAAACATCATTATCGATTCCATCCGCAGCATTCTTGACGCGCTTTCAAGCCATCCGCTGGAGCATGGACGCCGCGTGGTGCTGATCGAAAATGCGGAGCTTTTAACACCGCAGGCGCAAAATGCGCTCCTGAAATCCATCGAAGAGCCCGACGACAGCACGTACTTCCTGTTTACCGCGGACTCGCTTCGGGCGATCCTGCCCACAATCCGTTCCCGATGCCGAATCGCCCGAATCGCGCCCTGGCCAAAGGAAAGACTGTTGTCCGCTCTGGAAGAGCACGGTATTCCCTATGACCACCGCAGCCGACTGGTTCCGCTCTGTTCCGGCTCTATCGGACGCGCATTGGATATGGAAGCGGACCCGCATTTCTGGGAACGCGCCGAAACAGTTGAAAAAACCTTTTTTTCAGTTCAAAAAAGCAGTGACATTCCCGCTGCGCTCAGGATTCTGCGGGAGAAAAAGGACGATGCTGCAGAGCTGTTGAACATTTTTGAAATGGAGGTCGAATTGCTCCTGCGTACAGGCGCAGACAGCCTCCCCTCCGCCGTCCCGTCAAACTGGGCTGATGCCGATGCGGAAAGCCTGAAAAGGATCCTGAACAGAATTTTCGAAGCCCGTATGTACCGGGCAAGCAACGTCGTCTGGATCGGCGCTGCAGAAAAACTGCTGCAAATCATAACGGAGGAAACCGCTTTATGGTAAATGTGATTGGTGTTCGTTTTCGGAATGCCGGAAAGCTTTATTATTTTGCGCCCGGCAATTTATGGCCCAGCGCCGGGGATGCTGTGATTGTCGAAACGGTTCGTGGTATCGAATACGGTGAGGTCGTAACCGGGATCAGCGAAGTGCCCGATGAATTGATCACCCCACCGCTTAAAAACGTCATCCGCATCGCGACGGAAGAAGACGCGATCCATGAAAAGGAAAACCGTGATAAGGAACCGGACGCGCTCGCGCTTTGTGAGCAAAAAGTCGCCGAGCATAACCTGCCGATGAAGCTGGTCCGGTGCGAATACACTTTTGACAACAGCAAGCTTCTGTTTTATTTCACCTCTGACAAGCGCGTGGATTTTCGTGCGCTAGTCAAGGATCTTGCTTCCATCTTCCATACGCGGATCGAGCTTCGCCAGATCGGCGTACGGGACGAAGCCAAAATGCTCGGTGGGCTTGGCATGTGCGGCCGTCCCCTTTGCTGCGCTTCCTTCCTGGGCGATTTCCAGCCTGTTTCCATCAAAATGGCCAAGGAGCAGAACCTTTCTCTGAACCCCACCAAAATTTCCGGTGTCTGCGGCAGGCTGATGTGCTGTCTTAAGTATGAGGAAGATCATTATGAGGCAACGCGGAAAAAAATGCCGAAGATCGGCAAAGAAGTGGTAACGCCGGACGGTAACGGCACCGTGATCGAGCTGAACATTCTGAAAGAAACGGTGAAAGTGCGCCTGCCCAAGGGCGACGACACAGAAATCAAAGAATACCCGATGACGGATGTCAAACGGCTCTATCTTCCCCAGGAAAACGGTGAGAAAAAAGAAAAGCGCTCTTCCGTCGAAAACAAGGAGAGCGCCGATATCGCCGTCATGGCACGTGAATTGCAGGAAGAGGACGGATTGGATCAAAACAGCGCCGAAAACGAAGTCATGGAGCTGCTGGATGAAAGCGACGATTCCATCGCCGTGGAAAACGAGAGCGAATCCTAAGGCAGCTGACGCTGAATCAAAAAGCATTCCGGCGCGTCAATCGCATTGATGAACGTATGCCGGAGCACATTAAAGCGCCTTGGCGGCAGCGAAGAGAAATACGCTGCCAAACCCTGGCGCTCTTTTTCGCCTTCTGCGTGCCCGGGATACACGCATACTGACATGACCCCCATCGGCACAAGCAGCTCCAGTCCTGCCGCCACAGCCCGGCGGGGGGGCTTCCACATCGCCGTCCGGCTTTTATCCCCGCCGGGAAGCCAGCCAAGGTTAAACACGATCATATTCACAGGATCTTTCACGAATTCCTGAATGCGTTCATGTCCTGCAAGGTGCAAAGAAACACGTTCGGTCATCCCTTCGCGCTCAAGAAGAGCCTGTGTGGATGCGACCGCCTCTTTTTGTACGTCAAAAGCGTCCACATGGCCGTGCGGCCCGACGAGGGAGGCCATGAAAAGCGTATCATGCCCATTCCCCATGGTACAATCAACCGCCTTCATTCCATCCGTCAGGGTATGCTCCACCGCAAACTGCGCGATCCACCTGGCCGCCCGCAGCTCGAGCCTTT
>CAMOIA010000101.1 GCA_946615785.1 uncultured Clostridia bacterium | reverse complement strand
AACGATCCGGACTTTGGCCGCACCAGCTTTGCAAATCCCCTTGACACCGCGCCCTTCTACGCGGTGAAGGTGACCGCAGGCATCCATCATACCATGGGCGGCCTGAAAATCGACACCGAAACCCACGTGCTGAACACCAGCGGTGAAATCATCCCCGGCCTTTTCGCCGCGGGTGAAGTGACCGGCGGCGTGCACGGCGCCAACCGCCTTGGCGGCAACGCCGTGGCCGATTTCGTGGTCTTCGGCCGCATCGCGGGCCAGCAGGCTGTTGAATACGTGAAATAAGCTGAAACACGTTGCCCGGCACCGGTTCGGCATCCGCCGCAGCCGGTGCCTTTTTGTTTGCAAAAAAAAATCCCCGCGGAAATCCGCGGGGAGAGCAGGCTTTCGCCGATGCTTTATTTGATGATCCTGGCCCGAAGAATGTCAGGAGAGGCCAGCAGCGCGCTCAGGACCGCCTCCGGAATGGGCTTTTCGGTTTCAACGCAGGTGCAGGCCATGGTTCCCTTGGAGCGGTTGACCATGTTTTCAATGTTGATGCCCTGGCCGCTCACAGCGCTGGTGATGGCCGAGAGGATGTTCGGCACGTTCTTATGGATGAAGAGCGCGCGGTGGTCGGTGATGGGCGGCAGCTCCATCTGCGGCAGGTTCACGGAATTGCGGATAATGCCTTCTTCGATGTACTGCTTCAGCTCTTCCGCCGCCATGCGGGCGCAGTTGTCCTCGCTTTCCGGGGTGGAAGCGCCAAGGTGCGGAATGGCGATCACGTTCGGGACGTTCAGAAGCTTTTCATTCGGGAAATCGGTCACATAGCGGCTCAGCTTCCCGGAGGCCACGGCGGCCAGCACCGCGTCCGTATCCACAAGCTCGCCGCGGGCGAAGTTCAGAAGCACCGAGCCGTCCTTCATGGTGTCGAAGGTCTCGGCGTTCACAAGGCCGCGGGTCTCTTTGTTCAGCGGCAGGTGCAGGGTGATAAAATCGCTTTCCTTCCAGACGTCCTGCACGTTCTGGGTGTACTTCACCTGGCGGGAAAGGAAAAACGCGTTCTTCACGGTCAGGAACGGGTCGTAGCCGATCACGTTCATGCCAAGGTGCACGGCGTTGTTCGCAACGCGCGCGCCGATCGCGCCAAGGCCGATCACGCCCAGGGTCTTGCCGGTGACTTCCTGCCCGACGAACTGGCTCTTGCCCTTTTCAACCAGGGCAGGCACGTCTTCCTGCCCGGCCAGGCCGCGCGCCCATTCCACGCCGTCGATCACCTTGCGGCCGGAAAGCAGAAGGCCCGTCAGCACCAGTTCCGCCACGGCGTTCGCGTTCGCACCGGGGGTATTGAACACGGCGACGCCTTTTTCACTCATCCTGTCGATCGGAATGTTGTTGGTGCCGGCGCCGGCGCGGCCGATGGCCAGCACGCTTTCCGGAATGTCCATTTCGTGCATGTTGAAGGAGCGCACCAGAATGGCCTTCGGGTCCGCGCTTTCCTTCACCAGGGTATATTCGTCCCCGAACGCTTCCTTGGCAACGGGAGAAATGGCGTTAAGAATCTGAATCTCTGTCATGGTCGCTTTCCTTTCCGCAAGTGCCTGAAGTAGCCGTCAGGCGTTTTCGCTCTCGAATTTCTTCATGAAGCCGCAAAGCTTCTGCACGCCTTCAATGGGCATGGCGTTGTAAATGGAAGCGCGCATGCCACCCACAAGGCGGTGTCCCTTGATGTTGATCAGGCCGTTCTTCGCCGCTTCCTTCACGAATTTAGCGTCAAGATCGGCGTCGCCCGTCACAAAGGGCACGTTCATGCGGCTGCGGCAGTCCGGGCGCACGCTGTTTTTGTACAGCTTGCTGTTGTCGATCAGGTCATAGAGCATGGCCGCCTTTTCGATGTTCACCTTTTCAATGGCTTCCACGCCGCCAAGGCCCTCCAGCCACTCAAAGCACAGGCCCGCGATATAAATGGAATAGCAGGGCGGGGTGTTGAGCATGCTGTCCGCGTCCGCCTGCTTCTGCCAGTCGAACACCTTCGGGCAATCAGGGGCGGCGTGCCCGATGAGATCCTCGCGGACCACAACGACCGTCAGTCCCGCGGGGCCGATGTTCTTCTGCGCGCCGGCGTAGATCACGCCAAAGCGGCTCACGTCGGTTTTTTCACTCAGGATATTGGAGGACATGTCCGCGACCAGGGGCACATCGCCCGTGTCCGGCACGGCGGCGTAGCGGGTGCCGAAGATGGTGTTGTTGGTGGTGATGTGCACGTAGTCGGCGTCCTTTGACACCATTTCCGGTTTGATTTCGGGAATATAGGTATAATTGTCCTCCCGGGAGGAGGTCAGGGTATTCACCTTGCCGTATTTCTGGGCTTCCACCATCGCGCCGTGCGCGAAATTGCCGGTATCGGCGTAATCGGCCTCGGTCTTTAAAAGGTTCAGCGGAACCGCGGCAAACTGGCCGGTGGCGCCGCCCTGCAAAAAGAGCACTTTATAATTTTCCGGCACATTGAATACGCGGCGGAAAGCACCCTGCGCACGGTCGAAGATTTCAAGGTACATTTTGCTGCGGTGGCTCATTTCCATAACCGACACGCCGGTTTCACCGTATACGAGCATTTCCTGCTGGGCGCGTTCAAGCACGGGCAGCGGCAGCGCCGCGGGTCCGGCTGCAAAGTTGAAAACACGTTCCATTGATCAAACCCCTCCTTCAAGGCAAACCTTTGAATACCGAGCTATCATACCAAATCCTGACGCAGCTTTCCATTGAAAAACAGTAAAAGTGCAAAAAGACGGACAAAACGGTCTATCTTTCGCCATTTTATCCGATAAATACAAACGCTGTTTCAAAAAGCAAGGGGAATGTTCGGATTTTATTCCGGACAACACCGTTCGATCCTCTTCCGCCGGGCCTTTTTCACCGCCTTCAGCGCATCTTCTCCGGCCACACGTACCACATCTTGCCGTCCGTTTCAAGGTGAATGGTCTGGTTGATGTAATAGCGCGGGATGTCGCGCCGGTCCAGCTGGCTGTCGTTTTGCGCGGTATAGGTTTTCTGATTCGTGATCACGCACAGGCTCGGGCTGAAGGCGTCAAGGAGCTCCGAAAGCGTCGCGTTGTTTCCGTGATGGAAGCATTTGAGCACGTCGCAGTCCAGTTCGTCCGCATAATGGTCATAAAGCCAGTGCTGCGTGGTGCCGGTCATATCCGCGCCGGAGAAGAATTTCGCTTCACCGAAGGTAATCATCACGGCGGCAGAACCGTCGTTGGTGGAAAGGTTCGGGGTTGGATTCCGGTACACGCGGATGGTGGCGCCGCCAAAGTCGATCTCGTCCTGATCCTTTACGACCTCGATGGGCACGTTCTTCTCCTTCAGGACCGCCTTGTACTCCCGCCAGTAGGCGGCCTGCTCCGTCGAATCGTACGGGGCGTACAATACGCCGACGGGAATACCGCGCTTGACGGCGAGCGTCTGCAATTCGATATGATCGTCGTGGTGGTGCGACAGGAAAAACGCGTCGAAGCCCTCGATGCCGTGGTCCTCAAGGTAGCGTTTGAACATCTGATAGCGGATCTTTTCCCCGCCGTCGATCAGCATGGTTTTCCCGCCGCAGCGGACGATGATGCAGTCGCCCTGCCGGATGCCCAGAATGTCGATGCACAAAAGCGCCTCGTCCTGTGCAAACGGCGATTCTTCCACGGCGGTGACCGTTTCATAGGGCGCCTTCCATTCAGCTGAAAGCTTGTGCACGATGGGAAGATCCGCAAGCGCGGCGTTCCCGAAAAGGAGCGCAAGCAGCGTCAGCGCCGCCAGGCGAAGGCAGTATTTCCGCATATGAAACCTCCTAATCGTTCTCAAGGGCCAGCGGGGTCAGGTCCACGACCATGATCACGTCGCCCACCTTCCGCCCGTTATTATAGGGCGTTGAAATAACGCCGTCGAACCACAGCATGCTGCTCTGTCCGCCGTCCAGGTTATAGGCGCTCAGGCAGCCGAGCGATTCCATATAATCGGCAAGCTGCCGCATGGTCAGGCCCGTGCTCCGCTTTCCCTTTTCCAGACGCGAGGATACGCCCCGCCCGTCCACCTGCACAAAACAGTAATGTCCGGGTTCATAATAGCCGAACACGCTTCTCGGGTTCGCGGGCTTGACGTTGCTCGTAAAGCTTTCATAGGCGCGTCCGTTTTCGTCAAGCAGCGCAGGGCCGAACAGAAACACCTGCCATAAGTCGTCCACGCTGTCCGCAAGCTCCCGGTACACGCTGTTCATATCGCAGTCCGAGGCGCGGAAGGTTTTGACTTCGCCGTTTTTGTACATCACGCACAGATCGCGCTTGCGGTTCTGGTTGGTTCTGTAAAGCCGGCCGTTGCCGAGCACGAAGCCGTTGCTGATGTTCGCGCTCGAATCGCCGGTCATGGCGAGCACGGCGTCGTTTGCCATCGCGAGCGTTTCCACCCTCGCGGACGAACGGTTCCATACGCCCTCGCCAAAGGCGCGGCGGATGCACGCAGCGCTGCTCACGCGGATGTCGCACACGTAGATATCACTGGCAAAAGCGCGCTCACGGGTGATATGAATGGTCACGTTGGCACTCAGATACGTGCTTTCGTCCCGGTATACGGGGCTGAAGGGCGGCAGAAAATCCTGCGCGTCCGAAACGTCCTCCGGCTGCACCGCGAAATCGTCGGGATCAAGCCCCTCCGCCTGCCCGAAGCAGGGGCTGGAAAGCAGAAGGAGCGCAAAAAGCCAGGCGCAGATGCGTTTGCGCATGGTCAGCCTCCTTTACGGCAGTTCGATCACAGGATCGCTCTGCTGCTTGGGCCTGTAAATGCAAAAGCGCCTGCCGATGCACTGCACGGGTTCCGCCCCGGTGGCCGCGGCAATTTCGCCGCAGGCCTCGCGCGCGGTCATGGGCGCTTCCTTCTGCAGGGAGCACTTGATCAGTTCCCGCGCCTCCAGCAGGTTTTCGGCCTCCTGCAGCGTGGTCTCGCCGATTCCGTCCTTGCCGATGTAAAGCGTCACTTCCATGGTGTTGCACAGGCTGCGCAGAAACGCGCGCTGTTTTGAATTGATGGCCATTGAAACCTCCAAAGATCAGTCGATAAAATCAAATTCCATGTCTTCCATGCGCACGGTGCTGCCCTCGGCGGCGCCCTGCCGGCGCAGTTCGTCGATGATGCCGCTTTCCCGCAGGATGCGGTGGAACCAGTTCATGCTCTCCTCGTCGTCGAAGTTGACCGACGCGATCAGCTGGTCCACGCCGGGGCCTTCCACCACATACACGCCGTCCTCAAGGCGCACTGCAAAGCCCGTGCGGTCAAGCAGCGCGTCCGGCATGAGCTCCTGCTCGGGGAAGGGCTCCGATGGCGGCAGGGTGTCAAGCAAACGGATCACCTCGTCCATGAGCGCGTCCATCCCCTTGCCCGTCAGGGCGGAAATGGGGAAAACCTTCTCTTCCCCGCAGTGGGATACGAGCATCCGGTACCCTTCTTCCCCATCCGGCATGTCGGTTTTGTTCGCGGCGATGATCTGCGGCTTTTCGGAAAGGGAGCCGTATTTTTTCAGCTCCTCGTTGAGCGTGTCCAGATCCTCCGTCGGCAGGCGGCCTTCCATGCCGCTTGCGTCCACAAGGTGAATCAGGAGCCTCGTGCGCTCGACATGCCGCAAAAAGTCAAAGCCCAGGCCCACGCCCTCGCTCGCGCCCTCCACGATGCCCGGGATATCGGCGATGGCAAAATCGTGCTCCTTCCAGCGCGCGATGCCCAGATTGGGAGTGATGGTGGTGAAAGGATAGCTGCCGATCTTCGGCTTCGCGCTCGTCACGCGGGAAAGCAGCGTGCTCTTGCCCGCGTTCGGAAAGCCGAGCAGGCCGACGTCCGCGATGGTCTTCAGCTCCAGCACGAATTCCCGCGCCTCGGTTTTCAGCCCGGGCTTGGCAAAATTCGGCGCCTGCCGCGTGGGGGTGGCAAAGTGCATGTTGCCCCAGCCA
>CAMOIA010000100.1 GCA_946615785.1 uncultured Clostridia bacterium | reverse complement strand
CCCGCGATAATGGGCTCCACCGCCTGCTCTGCCTGCACGGCGAAGGCTTCCGCAGCCTCCCCGCCGCCGTGAAAATCGTGCATCGCCGCGCCGAGGAGATACAGTGCGCCCGCAAAGACGATCGTCGCGATCAGCAGCGCCCCGGTGCGCAGAACGCGCCTGATTTTCAGTTTCCATTCACCGCCCGCCGCGCTTTGCGCCATGGTGGCCCTCCTTTTGTGTCTGGAAGTACAGCGATCCGCTTTCCGCCGCAAAAAGCGACAGGAGCATCATCCCGAGCCCTGCCGCCGCAAAACCCGGATAGAGCGGCGAGAACAGGAACGCCAGCCCCGGCGGAAAGAACGCCGCGAGCGGATGCAGAACCCGCGACGCGAAGAACGGCCCCGCCAGCGCGAAGGGAAGCGTAAGCACCCACGGGTGCAGCATATAGAGAAGCTGCCCGGCGTCGCTGTCGCCGTACAGAAGCGGCAGGCACTGCAATAGCACGGAAACGGCGGCCAGCAGCAAAAAGGCTGTCAGCGGCCGTACCTTACTGCCGGGGAATGCGGATTGGCTTTTTGGGCTGCGCCTTCTGACCATCGCCCTTAGTTCCAGCTTGCGAAGAACGCGTTCCAGTCCGCGGCGGCCTCCTGCAGGGTGTAGAAGGTCAGCGCGCTTGAAACTGCGGGATTCATGGCGGCGAATTCTTCATCCGACCAGCCCTGCTGGGCGCCGTCGACTGCTTTGGTTTCATAGACCGTGCGCACGTTCATCAGGCCGTTTGCAACGGTCACGTAATGCTCTTCGGAAGAAACGATCTTCCCGGGCGTGCCGTAATCGCTGTGGGTCAGAATGCCCGGCAGGTTCAAAAGCCCGTATACGCTTGTCCTGCCTGTCGCCGCTTCGCCCAGCAGCACCACCGCGTCGTTTTCATCCACGCGGCAAAGATACAGCTTGCGGCTTGCCGCGTCCGTCTCGCCGTTGTCCACGAGCAGCTCGGGACGCCCGTCCAGGTCCAGATCACACAGCGCGTAGGCGGGCGTTGCGTCCCGGGAGATCTTTCGCGTGCCGGAGAAAATGGTGCCCTGGTTCATGATGCTGTAGTACATGGCGCTCCAGGTCTGTGACAGATACGCCGGCACAGCCGTCGGACGCGGACTTGGGGTGGGCTGCCAGGTCGGCGCAGCGGTGGGCCGCACAGTGGCCGTCGGACGCGGGGTCGGGGTGGTAAAGCCTGGGAAAGGATAGTAGGGCGTCGGCGAAGGGGTCGTGTTGAAGCGCGCCATGGCGGCGTCTGGATTCGGCGTGCCGTAGGGCGCGGTCACCGGCTGGAAGCTGGAGTAAAAGTCCAGAATTTCGGTGTTGGGGTTGATTTTCGTCAGGTCCACCCACATGGCGGGGCGCACCACACCGTAGGCGTTATTCATTACGCAGGCGTCCACATCGCCCTTTTCGCTCACCACCAGGATATTGTTGCTGTAAGCGGGGGTGCGCAGCCACCACCAGCAGGTGGGCTGGCCGTAGAGGAAGGTTTTGTCGGAATAATTGCAGCCCTGCTGCAGGGCGTAGGTCGTGGGCACGCACTGGCGGGTCTGCGCGTTCCGGGCGTAGTTCATGAATTCCCGGTAACTGAGCAGGAAGAGGCGGTCGTGCGTGCTGTCGCCCGTGCGCTTGGCGGGTATGGATGAGCTTGTCTGCGAGGCGCTTTCGTCCACGTAGGTAACCTCGATGGCAGATGCTTCCTGGCTTGTGAAGGCCTGCTGATAAAAGCGCCCGTTCAGCCAGTCGCGCATGGCGCTGGTCGCCCAGGTCTGCCCGGCGCAGTGCCCGTGGAAATTGCGCGTATCAAGGCCGTAGCGGCTCAGAAGCAGCGCCCGGTTGCCTTCGACGGCGAGCACCTGCCAGCGGATCGCCTCGCCCATGTATCTGCCGAGGGTGATCACGTCGCCCTTTTCCACGCGAAGGGCCATGACGGGCGCCTCAGTGATCGCAGGCGAAAGGGGTATGGGGGTCACTGCGGTCTGTGCGGGCGCGTAAAAACGGCCGCAGTTGACGCAGTATGCGCCTGTGTTGCCGCTTTGCCCGCAGTACGCGCAGACCCAGCCGTATACGACCCTGGCCGTGCCGCAGTTCGGGCAGAAATTGCCTGCGTTGCCCTCAAGGCCGCAGGTCGGACAGGTCCAGACGTCGCCGTCCGCGACGGCAAGGGATGAAAACAGCAATGCGAGAACTGCAAATACAGCCAAAAAACGCTTCATCATAATCCCTCCCCGGTTCATCTTATTTCATTATACACCATTAAGGCAATTTTCACACCGCTTTTCTTGTAAATTTCCCCGTCAGCGCGTCCCTTTTCGGGGTCTGGAACGGTATTGTTTGCAATTTGGGAAGCTGTTTAGTATAATCAGTCAAAAGGATGCAGCCGGTCTTCACCGTGCGTGAAAAACAAAGCATAAAACACCGGAGGGAAACGCCATGTCCGAAATGGAAACTGCCAGTGCGATCGTCAAGTCCGGGGAGGGGCCAAACGTCCTTCCCTATCTTCGGGGCGGGGTGCCCCACGCGCTTCTGTACTGCATTTGGATCGGCGGTTTCGTCGCCGCGGCCTTTGAAGCGCTTTTTGCGGTGCTGGGGCTCATCGCGCGCGGACAAATTGTCGTGAAGCTGATCGCCGCGGCCCTGTCCGTCCTGTCCGTCTGGCTTAGCCTGAAGGAAAGCCTCGGCGCCGGAAAACTGCTGAAGAACCTTCCGGAGGGCGCCGAGGCCATTGGCAAAGTGCTTTCCGTCCGTCGGGGACTCATGATCGTGGGCATCGGCCTGTACGGTATCTACATCCTGGTTACGGCCTTTTCGATGCGCTCAGGCGGGTTCCTTGCGCTGCTCATCTCCGCGCTGCTGGGCGCGGTGCTTTTCGTACCGCTGCTATGGCTGATGACGGACGAAATCGATCTGATGAACAAGGTCCACGCAGAAATGCGAAGCGGCGATATGACCACGGATACGCTGCGCCCGCGCCGTCCCTTTGTGATCCTGACGGTCATTACGGCGCTGGGCGCGGCTGGCACGGTATGGATGCAGAGCAGCGGATTGCTCAGCACCCTGAGCCTTCCCTATGAACTGAGACCCTATACCGTCTGGGTGTATGTGTATCTCATTTTCAGCGTCATCGAATCCGCGCTCATGGCCGCAAACGTCCGCAGCTTTCACAAAACGCACAGCGGCGGTGCAAGCTTTGAAACCGTCGAAACCCGCAGGGTGTTCGGCGCGTGCATGCTGTTTGGCGCGGCGCTCTACAGCCTGGGCTCGTTCCCTTCCTTTGCGGCGATGCAGCGCTGGAACATCGCCTTTGTGTTCCTGCTCGAATCCCTCGGCTATGTGCTGTGCGGCCTCGCCCTGTGCAAAAAGGGCATAAAATGGCTTGCTGCCGCAGGCTCGGCGCTGCTGATCGCACAGGGCGTCTTCGACCTTCTGAACCTGTCAGAAACGCTCTTTCCCTCGCCGTCTCTGCGCAGCTGGCTTTCCTTCGCCTCGCTCGTCTGCTTTGTCCTTGCCTGTGCGTGCCTCATGCTGCGCGTCCTTTCCGGAAGGGTTTCCGGCACGCCCTGCACCGTGCTGTTCGTGGCTGCCGGCGTGCTGATGATGGCCTACCGCTTCGCCAATTCCGTATCGCTCGGCCTCTTCCACCCGTCGGGTTATGTGACGCTGCTCAGCTATGTCGGCCTGATCATCCTCTCAAGGCTTTCTTTGCGCACCGGAGGGGACGCCCCGAAGGCGCCGTGCACGAATGAAACCCCGCGGGACGCGGGATAAAACATCCCGTCCGATGGGTTATGGTTGACTAACGGGATGCCCCGACAGTATGCTTGAGATGGAAAATCTGGTTAATTCCCTACCATTATACTCGGAAAGGATGTTTGAATGATGAGCAAGAAAATGGATATGAGCCGCCGTCAGTTCCTGCGCGGCGCGGGCAAGGCCGCCATCGGCGCGGCCGCCCTGAGCGCCGTTCCCTTCTCCATGGCAGGCGCTGAAGAGAACGCCGCCCCCGTATGGCCCTGGAAATACGTGCAGGTGGATAAGGACAAGCTGCTGGAATACGCATACCAGAAATTCTATGAATACGGCGGCTGCGGCGCCGGGTGCTTCGGCGGGATCATCGATCTGATTTCGGAAGCGGCTGGCGTGCCCTATAACACCATCATTCCCGGCAAAACCTTCGCGCACGCGGCGGGCGGCTACGGCGCGGGCAGCCTGTGCGGGTCGCTTGGCGGCGCGCTGGCGGCCATCGGCCTGTTCTGCGAACCGGCGGACGCTGCGAAGCTGCGCGACGAATTGTACGCCTGGTACCGCGAGCATGAATTCCCGCAGTATCAGCCGGAATTCGAGTCCATCACCACGGTGGCGCACAGCGTCAACTGCGCCGATTCCGTCGGCACCTACATGGCGGCGACCGGCTATAAGATGGCCGACCCGCAGCGCAAGGCGCGCTGTGCCTCGGTGACCGCGGAGGTTGCCGTGAAGGCGATCACCCTGCTCAACATCCACTACGGCTTTGAAGAGGCCGCGCCCGTGGAAGAAGCGGCCCCGGCGGCGGAAGAAGCGCTTGGCGAGAACGAATACATCGGTACGGGCATCAGCGAAATCGGCGGCGAGGTCAAGGTGAAGGTCACCATGGACGGGGATAAGATCGCCAAAATCGAAGTGCTGAGCCATAACGAGACCGCCGGCATCAGCGACCCCGCGTTTGAAACGATCCCGGACGCCATCATCGCGGCCAATTCCACTGAAGTAGACGCCGCAAGCGGCGCGACCCGCACCAGCGAAGCCCTGATCGCGGCTGTCAATGACGCGCTTTCCAAGATCGGCAAGTAAAAAGCACGCTTTTCGCATCGTGCAATGACGCGCCCGGCAAATGCCGGGCGCTTTGCCGTCCGCAGGGTAGCGACCGTGCACCCCCGATTGGATTGACGCAAAGGCGGGTCATGCGGTACAATGAAAGCAGACATACGGCATATGGAGGCGGCATATGAACGGCATCCTTGACCTTTTCGCGCTCGACGGCAGGGCGGTTTCCTGCGAGCGCTACGGGAACGGACACATTAACGAAACGTATCTCGTGCGCACGGACAGGCAGCACGATTATATCCTGCAGAAGGTGAACGACCACGTGTTTCCGGACACGGCGGCGCTGATGGAAAACATCATCGCGGTGACGGAATACCTGCGCCAAAGCGAAAAAGACCCGCGCCGGGTGCTGACGCTGGTCGATACGAAGGATGGGAAAAAATACCTTTCCGACAGCCGCGGGTGCTTCCGCGTGTATGAATTCGTGCGGGACGGCGTGTGCCTGAACCGCGCGGAAAGCGCAGATGACCTGCGGCAGAGCGCCGTTGCCTTCGGCGGCTTTTTAAACGGCCTGTCCGCGTTCCCGGCAAAAACGCTGCACGAGATCATCCCCCAATTTCACGACACTGTGGAGCGCTTTCGCCAATTAAAGCGCGCGATCGCGGCCGACCCCATCGGCCGCGCAAAGGACGTTGGGAGGGAGATTGATTTTTACCTTTCCAGAGAAGACCAGACGGACGCGCTGACCGGCCCGCTTTCGCGCGGGGAGCTGCCGCTTCGCGTGACGCATAACGATACGAAGCTGAACAACGTCATCCTGGACGCAAAGACCCACGCGCCGCTGTGCGTGATCGACCTGGACACCGTGATGCCGGGCCTTGCGGCGACGGATTTCGGCGACGCCGTGCGCTTTGGCGCCTCCACCGCGCGGGACGACGAGCGCGACCTTGACCATGTTCGCCTCTCCCTTCCCATGTACGAAGCCTGTGCGCAGGGCTTCCTTTCCGTGTGCGGGAAAAGGCTGTGGCCTCTTGAGAAGGAAACCCTGCCCCTTGGCGCGAAGCTGATGGCGCTTGAGTGCGGATCCCGCTTCCTGACGGATTACCTGAACGGTGATCGGTATTTCCGCATTTCCCGTCCCACGCAGAACCTGGACCGCACCCACACGCAGATGAAACTGCTC
>CAMOIA010000099.1 GCA_946615785.1 uncultured Clostridia bacterium | reverse complement strand
GTCTGCTGGTTTTTGAGCGTCAGGACTACCTTGCTATTCTCCGTGTTTGGAGAAGTGCGCAGGTTCGCGCCCGTGCCACCCTCGTTGCGGACGGTGACCAGCTTGATGTCCCTTTCTTTGGTCTCGATCCCGGGCTGAAGGTATTCAACATCCACGTAGCCGGTCATGGTACCGATCTCGACCAGCATCCATCCGTTTTTCTCCTCCTCAAGCTGATGGACGATGGTGCCGGCAAAATACTTTGCAAGCGATTTTGCGTTCCGGTTCGGTTTTTCACGCAGGTTCAGACGGTCGTCTTCCCTGTCGCTGATCACGACCCACCAGGGGCCGTCCTCTTCTTTAAACTCCATATCCTCATAGCATTCCGCAATCCTGGCTTCCTTTTCGCCGGAACGGGAGCCAAGCGAATCAGCCTGCGCGGCAGCGCAGGTAAACAAGAGCACAAAAAGCAGAAGGAAACAGTATTTCTTCATCGTTTTCCCCTCCTTATAAAACCTTTGAACATTTTGTACCAGGCATCTCATGCCGGGGATGAATCCCTGCGTATTCCATAAGATCCTCAAAAATATTATAAAGCGAAAGACAGCAAAACGCAATCATTTCTTCCAGAAAAAGTAACACTTTTGCAATATTTTCTTTTCCAAAACCGTTTCCGATCCCAGCCATCGGCCCGTTTCCTTTTGCCGCTGAAATTGTGAACCTGCAGCCCTTCCGTATTCGCGCCGTCCATGCTGCCGGACGGTCGAAAGCCCCGGATATCACAAAGAGCCCGGCGTTTCCCGGCAAGGGATCCGTCAGGCTCAAGTTTGCATGCTTCTGGGGCATTCAGGCAGGCGGAAGATGCGCCTGCCCGGCTTTATTTCATCATGTTGATGCCCGGAAGGTAGTTCACCGGCTGGATGAACTGCCCTTTCAGGTGCCGCATCAGTCCGTTCTGCGGCTGATTGCGCTTGAAAATATGCGCGTACAGCTGCGATACGCCCTGGTCGCGCAGGTGCACGCAGGCCGCGTCGATCAGCTGGGAAGCCAGCTTCTGTCCCCGGTACTGCGGCACGGTGTAAATGGACACGAGCGTCGCCGTCATACCGCTGCCGGTAAAGACGGCCTCGCACACGGGCGCCCCCTGCCGGTAATAGGCCAGCGCCAGAAAATGCTCCTGCTGGCGCCAGAGCGTCAGATAGTCCCGGTTGATGGGCTGGATGCGGTACAGGTTCATCCGATCAAGCAGCGCCGCTTCGTCCTGCGGCGTGGCCAGAGGGGATTGCCAGTATTCGAACCCCATCGGCGCGCCGGCGCGGCCGTACGGCAGGTAGAAGCTGTACAGATCCTCCGAATCGTCGTTCTTCATGCCCATTTTGACATAAAAATCCAGCGTCTGCTTATCCTTCGGGTCCACCTGGGTATAAAACCGCGCGGGCGAGCCCGCCTGGTCCCGGATTTCGCCGGCCCGGGCAAACAAAGCGCCGAACAGAAACGGTTTCGCGGACGGCTGCGCGTCCATCTGGGCATAAATATGCAGCGGCTGGTCCGGATACAGCTCGTACTGATAAAAATCGATCACACAGCCGTATCCCAGCTGGACGTGCCGGTCGCTGGAAACGAAAAACACATTCTCCGGAGCGATTCCCTGATACTCCGTCACCGGATGATTCATGAACATAGTCTGCCCTCTTTGCAACAAAATCGATCAGCAAAACCACTATAGCGCCAAACGGAAAAGAAATCAAGCCTTTTGCCGCTTTCAAAGCCGCCTTCGGCGCCAATCAGTCCTCATCCACAGCCCAGAGCAGATCGGCATTTTCCCGGGCCTCGCAAAAAAGCCTGTATTCCTCATTCAGGCAAAGCTGCGTCGCCTGCGTGGCGATGCCGCTTTCAGGCAGGCCGTGATCCTTCTGGAACGCCGAAACGGCCTTTGCGGTGATCAGGGCGTACTTGCCGGTCACGTACTGGGCCTCAAGATACCCGAGCAGGGAAAGCTTTTCCTGCAATTCGTTCACCTTTCGTCCCTCGCAGCCGCTGCGCATGGTAAAATCCGCAAAATCGGACACCGTTCCGTAGCCCTGAATCGCCCAGTAATCGATCGCGTACGCGTTTCTCTGCACGCGGTCCGGATTGTTTCCCTCGATCACGTGCACCGTGACATTGCCCTGTTCGTCGCGCGTGCAGTATTCCACCATGGCCACGTGGGACGTGTCGCCCGATGCGTAAACGGAGAAAAACACCCAGTCGCCGGGCTGCGGAACGTAGCTGTTTTTGGCAATCTTTTCCTCGCTGCCGCGCATCCACTGGCTGCCCCACTCCGGCACGTTCCCGGTGCGCGCGATGTACCTTCCCTCCTGGATAAACCAGTTCCTGCCGGTATTGGTGCCGCTGTATTTGGGATAGCGCTTTTTCAGAAGGTCCGTTCCCTTTGTCCTATCCGCCTCATAAACGCACCAGCACAGAAACTCGGCGCACCATTCCGCATCCGGATCGCCGGCCCAGATTCCGTACTTTGTGTTTTTGTACTGATCCTCCGTATACCCAAGCTCGCCCCGGGCGATTTCCAGAATCTCCTCCACATACTCCGGCACGCGCACAATGGGCGGCACGATTTCCGCCTCCGGCAAAGCCTCCTCCCCTGCCGCCAGGGCGGCAGGGAAGGACGGGATCAGCAGGACAAGCATACAAAGAAAGGCTGTCAAGCGGTGTTTCATGTTTCCTCCAGATGGGATGAATTGTTCAAAGGACGGTTTTCCTGCGGGCAAAATGCGTCACACGCGGGGTTCGTTCTGGTGCCGGTCGCTCCTGCGCCGTCTTTCAGGCGTGCCGGTGTTTTTCTCGCCGGCAGAAGCGCTGTTTGCCGCATCCGCCCCCGTCTGCTTCCAGCCCGCGACGGTCGTTTCACTTTCGTCCTTCAAAAGAGCGTTTTTACGGTACGCGTCCGCCGACGCAATGGTCGTATCCTCAGGCCTTGGGGCTTTGACTTCCGCTTTGCGCGTCCAGTCGTTCAGCTGGGTTTCTTCCGCCGCTTTCACGCGCGCGGCGTCGTAAACGCCCGTTCCGCCGTTCATCTGCGTGTCGGAAGCGTTCCGCACGACCGGGGACGGCGATGAAGCGTCCCGTCCTCTGGGAGCGACCACGGTGTTGCCCATCTGATTCGCCGCGGTATCCCGCGCCTGGGTTTGGGCGTTTGGCCTTGCCTGGCTGGAGCTTCGCTGGGCCTGTGCCCTGCGCGCCTGCTGCTCCCTGAGGGCCCTTCTTCTGCGCTCGTTCTTGCGGTGGATGGAATAGGCGTATGCGCCGCCTCCGCCAAGGGCCAGCGCGGCGCCAAGCACCACGAAGGGCAGGACGTTTTCGCTGCCGCTTCTCTCCTCAACGGCTGGTTCCGCCGTCGCGGACACGGGCTCCTGGCTCGGCCTTGCCGACACCATGATCCCGCCGGCGCCGTCGGTCGGGAGGGGCTGCGCGGTTTCGCTCGCCATGGGCGAGCTGCTTACAAACGGGGTCGGGGAAGCCGTTGCCGCAGCAAAGGAAGGTCCAGGCGTCGGCGTGCCGACGACAAACGGCGCGTAGGAAGCGTTCAAAGCGGGATTCTGCCAGACCGTCCGGTTATAATCCTCATACGGCTGCAGGCTGCTCACGGAAGAATTGTTGATCGTGCCGTCGTTGCTGACAGAATTGATGTAATCATCGCTGGTAAGGAAGGCCGAAAGCTGATCGAGGGTCAGCATCATGAAATATTTGCTCTGGATGAAGCCTTCGGTTCCCGACTGCATGACATGATACCAGGTCTCGCCCTCCTCGTTTGTGACGGTGCCGAGCACCAGGGCAAAGGCGTACTGGTTGAGCATGCGGATGGAGCGGGAGGATTTGCTTGCTTCGCTGCGCAGATTCACCCGGTCCACCGTCACGTAGCCGTAGCTTGAAAGGCTGCTTCCGGTAACCGGCGCCGCGGTGGGCGTCGCCTGCGGCAGCGGGGTCGGCGTCCTCAGGCTCTCAAGGTAGCCCACCACCTCAAGATCATTCAGCATGCGCACCTGGTCGTCCCGGATATAGCCCCAGGAAGACCCGTAGCTCACAAGATCCCAGGTCTGTCCGCCGGCATATTCCTGACCGTAAACGATCACAACGGTATCCTCGCCAAGCGCCTGATAGATCTGCGCGTTCGTGTCCGCAAAGGCTCTGATCACAACGTTTGCGCCCACGGTCATGGCATAGCCCTTGCGCTGGGCAGGTTCGTCCGTCGGCACAGGGGAACTCACCAATGCCGTCGGCTGCTGATTTAAGTGTCTACGCGCTTCTTCGTTGCTGATGTACCTGAGATCGTCATCGAGCATGAACCCGCTTTTCTGGGTCGCATAAATTTCCACACTGTCCCAGCGAACGCCGTCGATGGAAGTCATCGAGTTGATCAGCACCAGCGTGTTCGCTTCTTCCTGTGACAAAACGGAGTCGTCCGAATAGCCTGCCATACTGTTGTACAGATAGGCTTTTCCTACCGTCAGCGCATACCCCTGATACTCCGTCGCCTCAGGCATGGCTGTGGGAAGGGGCGTTTCCGTGACCTGCGGGGTCGCCGTCGGCGTCGGGGACGGCGTCACGACAGAGGTCGGCATCTGCGTCGCGGGCGGGGTCCGCGTGATCATGGGCGTCGGCAGGGCCTCCTGCATGGCGGCGCTTTCCGTCTCCGTCATCATGTCCACGAATTTGGCCATCATATAGCCGTCCTGGCCTTTATAGCGGATGGAATACCACTGGGTATCGTCGCTCGTGGCGGATTCATAAATCCACACCTTGTTTCCCGCGGAGAGAGTGTCGATGACGGAGCCGTTCTTTTGCGCGGTCTTGCGGAAACGGACGTTCTTGGAATTGACCGTTCCCCATCTGTCAATCGCCGCGCCGTCGGGTATGGGCGTGGGCGCCGGGGGGGGCGTATAGCCAAAGAGCGTGTTGATTTCCGCCTGCGTCATCTCACGAAGCACGTTCGCGTTCATGTATCCGGTGCTCGAGCCGATCTGGACGCGGTACCAGTTTTCGCCACGGTCGTTGATGAGCGAACCCGTCACATGGACAGGCTCGTCCATGGCTACGGAACGGATCACGTTGTCCATGCTCGCCGTATCCGGGCTGGAACGGTAATAGGCGTTCTCATAGGTGGGATACATATACTGGTTTTCTTCTTCAATGGCATAGGGAACGTACGGAGTCGGAGAGGGCGCCGGGGAAGGCGTTTCAAGCCGTCTGTAGACGAAGGTGATCGCTTCCTGATCGGTGCTGCCGTCTGGATAGACAATCAGGTACTGGGTGGACGGGCCGACAAGCTCGCAGTTCGTTTCCAGATCCACAGGATCGGCGGCGATAGCGTTGCTGCCCTCAAAGCAGTCCGCAATTCCCGTGGACGCCACCGTCAATCCGGCCTCGTCCACATAGTACACGGGCACGCTGACGACGAGCTGCGCTTTCTCGCGGAAATAGAAGACCACTTCGGCGGGGATGGCGACGCCGGAAACACCCACAGAAACGGTTTTCGCCGCATCGTCCATCAGCTCATACTGCGCGTCCACCTTGTCAAGTTCCACTTCGATACGCGCCGATTCGCCGGGCGCGACCACCTCGGTCGTGGAATAAAGCTCCGCGTTGTCATGGCTCATATCCCGGTAGATAATGGGCACCAGCACCGGCTGCGCCGCGAGGCGGGTATACTGGAATACGATCTCCGCGCTGTCGGGGACGCCGCTGCCGTCCACGTTGACATATTTCACGCTCTGTCCGTTCAGCTGGTAGCCGTTGATGTTTCTGGCGTAAACAGGCGTTCTTTCCCCGATCGGGCAGGGAATGATCTCGCTGTCCGCAAGCGGGGTCTCATCCTCCGCGTCCACATAGCGCACCAGCACCTCGGGGTCCGGGATGGAAGTGTACACGAACGTGATTTCCGTCCGGTCAGCCACGCCGTTTTCGTCGACGGTAACATTCATGACATGGTCGCCGACCACCCGGCAGCCGATCAGACTGCGGGCGCTGATTTCCGTGACCTGGTTGAGCGGGCAGGTGATCGTGTCGTCTTCCGCCGCTTTCGTTCCGTCTTCAAATACATAGGAAACCGTCACCGTCGGCGCGGGAATGGTGCTGTAATAGAACACCACCTGATCGCTTTCCACCGTT
>CAMOIA010000098.1 GCA_946615785.1 uncultured Clostridia bacterium | reverse complement strand
AAAGGACTTTGCTCTGGCGCGCTCAAGCCTCTGCAGGCAGCAGGCGAGGGGATCATGTTCGCGGAACGTGGTGCACGCGGTGAGGAGCAAAACCGCCTCCTCGCCGGTGTAAAGGGTGTTTCCTATGGTCTTGATGTCCTCGCCGAGGGCCAGAAGGACGCAGGCGTACCGAACGCCGCCGTCGCCGGTCTGTCCTGAAAGGACGATGCTGTTTCCGTTCAGGGCGTCGATCCGGTCGACGTACCCGCCCCGGCGCAGCACGATCCGGCTTTTGAGGCCGCGGAGACGGACGCAGAGCACTTTGTCCGGGTGCGATAAAAAAGCTTCGCGGGAAATGCTTTTGCCCTGCCAGGTGAAAGATAAGCGGTGCAGGCCGCTTTCGATGTCAAGGGACCGTTCATAGCCGCTGACGCTCCCGTCGGGCCCGCTGACCTGCTTCGGCCCGATGTTGTGCAGGCCGCTGGGCGGGTTCTCCGACCGCTGGATCACAAGGTCGCAGAGCGGTTCAAAGTGCCGCTCGCTGTCCGGCGTGGCCGTCAGCGCCGCTTCCGCAAGCGCCTGCGCTTCCTGCAGGCGGTCTTTTGCGATCAGCTTCTGCACCTCGGGGACGGCGTCCGCCGCGGACGGGTTCACGCGGTCCCGGAAGCCTCCGTACCAGACGCTGTCCTCGTTGAGCGAGAAAAGGTCTGTGAAGGTGCCGCCGTAAATCATGGCGCCCATCTGGCCGTTGCCGATGGGCAGCGCTTCGTTCCAGTTTTCGGCGCTCTGCCGGTAAAAAAGCTTCATGCCTTCGTATCCTCCAGCATTTCGACGCTGTCATCGACGTTATAGAGCGGGCCGTCCACGTTGGTGACCGCCGCGTCCAGCTTTACGCCTCTGGCGTTGCGCAGGAAAAAGCCGGCCCTGAGCATCTTTGGGCAGTCGTTCATCATGGCGGGCGTCCCGGGCTCGGCTTCCGGGTCCATTTCCACCCGGACGTCCGAAAGGGGGATCCCTTCCACATACTGCTCGGGCAGGCCATAGAAGAAGCCCGCGCAGGCGCCGCATTTGCGCGCGGTGACGCCGGTGATGCGAACGTCGCGAAGGGCGGGTGTGGTTTCGTCCGCGGGAATGGCGGTCTTTTGCTGCACGCGCTCGCTCCGCCCGTCCTTTCCGCAGAAATAATACATGTTAAAGACGAAGGGACACATGACCTTTTCCATCGTCAGGTTGAAAAGCTGGATGCCTTCGACGATGCCGCCGCGCCCGCGCCGGGTTTTGAGCCGGATGCCGCGGTCGGTTTCATAAAAGATGCAGCTGCTCACGACCACGTCGCGGATGCTGCCGCTCATTTCGCTTCCGAGCACCACGCCGCCGTGACCGTGCAGGAAATGGCAGTTTGAGATGATCACATGCTCGGTCGGAAGGCGGTCCGGGGTGTCCTCGGTGCCGGATTTGACGGCGATGCAGTCGTCTCCGACGTCGATCGTGCAGTCCAGAATGCGAAGGTTTCTGCAGCTGTTCGGGTCGATGCCGTCCGTGTTGGGGGAATCCGCCGGGTTTTTGATGTTCAATCCGCGGATGGTCATGTTTTCGCACCGCAGGGGATGCACGGTCCAGACCGGGGAGTTTTTCAGCGTCACGTTCTCCAGCACCACGTGACGGCAGCGGTTAAAGCAGACGAGGTACGGGCGGGGCGAGCGGAGGGTCTTGGCGCGCACCTGCGCCCACCAGTAATTGCCCTGTCCGTCGAGGGTTCCGTAACCGGTCACAATTACGTTCTCCGCGTCCTGCGCGTACAGGCAGGGGCGGTGGGCCAGGTTCGGGATGCCCTCGAACTCCAGCGGAATGAGCGGATAGGCGTTTTCGTCCCGGGCAAAAAGAAGGGTCGCGCCGGATTCGATGCTCAGCGTCATGTTGGAAACAAGCTGAATGGAGCCGGTGGGATACACGCCTGCAGGCACCGTCAGGACGCCGCCGCCCTGCTTTTCAAGATCTGCGACGGCCGCCGAAAAAGCTTCCGTCCAGCAGGAACCGTTCTGCGAAAGATGGCTGTATTCGGTAATGAACATTTTTGCGCCTCCTCGATCGCCGCTTTGGGCAGCGGATGATTTCGCCTCATTATAACAGATTCGGTGTAAAAAAACAGCCGTTTTTTGGCTTGAAACGACATTTTTACGGGAAGCGAATGTAAATAAACAATCAAAAAACAAAAAAGATTCCAAATCATGTATAATAAGGTCAATTATTTTTACAAAAATAACCAGATCGTACATTTTGATGTGTTGACAGCAGCTTTATCCGGTGCTAAAATGTTCTCAGTGGAAAAATATTGAAGGGAAATGACATTCCATTTCATCGCAAAGAGAGGTAGAACGCTTTGACCCGTTATACCAATCCCATTCTTTACGGCGATTATTCCGATCCCGACGTGATCCGCGTTGAGGACGACTTTTATATGGTCTCCTCTTCGTTTACCTATCTGCCCGGCATTCCCGTCCTGCATTCCCGGGATCTTGTGCATTGGGAAATCGCGGGGTACGCAGCGGAGCGGCTTCCTTTTGCAAGGTACGATCATCCCGCCCACAAATGCGGCACATGGGCGCCGAGCATCCGCTGGCACCACGGCCTGTTTTACGTGTTCGTATGTCTTCCCGACGAGGGGCTGCTCGTTTTTACGGCGAAAAACCCGTCTGACCGCTGGGAATGCCATTATGTGAAGGACGTCACCGGATGGATCGATCCCTGTCCTTTGTTTGACGACGACGGTCAGGTGTGGCTTGTGCACGGGTTTGCGGCCAGCCGCGCGGGGATCAACAACATTCTCTATCTGCACAGGATGTCGTCGGACGCCTTCCAGGTGCTTGACAAGGGCAGAATGATCTACGACGGCAATCTGAACGGGGATTCGACCGTCGAAGGCCCGAAGGTGTACAAACGCAACGGCCAGTACTGGATCTTCTGCCCTGCGGGCGGCGTCGAGCACGGCTATCAGCTGGTCCTTCGCGCCGACAATCTGTTTGGCCCCTATGAACGCCGGGTGGCGCTTTCCCAGGGCAAAAGCTGGGTGAACGGCCCCCATCAGGGCGGGCTTGTGAGCGACGGAAAGGGAAAAGACTGGTTTATCCATTTTCAGGATGTGAACGCGTACGGCCGGGTGCCGCACCTGCAGCCTGTCGACTGGGTGGACGGCTGGCCGGTGCTGGGCAAAAAAGGAACGCCGGTCGCAGGCGGGCAGGTCGATCTGGGCCCGGTTTCGTATGAAATCCCGATGAGCGACCGTTTTGAAAACGGCATCGGCCTTCAGTGGCAGTGGCAGGCCAACCCGAACAAATACTGGTATCTGGAGAAAAAGCCCGGTCTGCGTCTGTTCGCGGCGCCGGCGGACAATCCGTTCGCCGCGGGCAATTTCCTCTCGCAGCTCATGCAGTTCCGCAATTTCGACATGGACGTGCAGTTCACCGTGCACGAGCACGACGGGGATCGCTGCGGCGTTGCCATGATGGGGTATACTTTTTATTCTCTCGCCCTCGGCGGCGGCAGGGTGGCGCTGCGCTCCGGAATCGCGCAGGAGGTGAACCGCTGGGTGCCGATCCGCGTGTCGGAAAGCGTGATTGCGGAAATGACGTGGCTCGCAAACAAAGTGTATTTCAGAATGCGCGTGAAAAACGGCAACGTGTCCTTCTTCGTCGGAGAAGGCAAACAGTCGCTCAGGCCCATCGGGGCGGAGTATCCCATGGCCTGCGGGGGCTGGACCGGCGCGCGCCCGGGCATTTTCTGCATCAACACCCTTGGCGCCTGGGGCGGCTATGCCGATGCGGATTACGTGGAAGTTGCGCAGCTGTAAAGGGAAGGAGGAATCGGCGTGAAGCGTACAGTCTGGATCCTGCTTGCGGTCGTCTGCTGCTTTGCCCTGCCGGGGCTTGCGGAGGACGACTGGGCGGATTTTTATACCCTGACGGGCATGAACCTTGCGGAATACGCCGATGTCCTTGCCGCCTGGGACGCGGATCCTTCGGCATATCCGGCTGCGGGGGAGGGCGAAAGCATCTTTCTGATGCCCGCGGAGGCTGCGCTGAGCGGCGATATCGTCCTGTCCGACGCGTTTGACGGCTATGAAAGCCTTTACGGAACGGCGCCGGCGGGGCCATTCCTCCATTCCGGGGATTCTCAAAACGAGGCCACCTGGACCATCCGGGTGGAAAAGGGCGGACTGTACGAGCTTGAAATCTGCTACCTTGCCGTCGGGGGCAACGAGGCGAAGGTGCAGCGCCGCATTGAGATCGACGGCGCGGTGCCGTATGAGGAGGCCAACAACCTCTGCCTCTACCGTGTTTTTGAAGAACAGCTGCAGGAAAACGGCAGGGTGCGCGTAAACGCCATCGGCGACGAGGTGTGGCCAAGACAGCTTGAACGCGAGGTCTGGCAGACGGTGCGCGCGGTGGACCAGCAGGCGATCTATGTGGATCCGCTCAGGTTTTATCTGGCACAAGGCGAGCATACCGTGACCCTTTCCTATGTGGATCAGCCGGTGATCCTGGCTTACGCGGCGTTCCTGCCGCCAAAGACCTACCGATCCTACCGCGAAACGCTCAGCGCCTGGCAGGCGCAGGGCGCTGTGAGCGCGCCGAAGGACGCGGTATATAAATACCAGGGCGAGGACAGCGCCTGGCGCACGGAATCCGTCATCCGGCGCGAATCGGACGCCGACCCGAAGACCGAGCCCAAGAGCGGCGCCGAGCGGGTCCTGAACGTGGTGGGCGGATACCGCTGGCGGCTTGGCAACGCCGCGGTCACCTGGCGCTTTCAGGTGGAAAACGACGGCCTGTACGCGCTGCATGTGAAAGCCCTGCAGAATACGGACCCGGGCATGCCCTCCTACCGGCAGATCATGCTGGACGGAGAGATCCCCTTCGACGAGATGCGCCTGTATGCCTTTCCATACTCGACGGCCTGGTATGGGGAAACGCTGCACGATGAAAACGGCGAGCCGTACGCCTTCTATCTGACGGCAGGCACCCATACCCTGACCATGACGGTCAAGCTCGGCCCGATCGGCGAAATCATGCTGCGCACGGAGAAGGACGTGACCTACCTTGGCAGGCTCCAGCGCGAAGTGGTGAAGATCACCGGCACCGACCCGGACTACAATTACGAATACGACCTTTACCGCACCATGCCGGAGCTGGGCGGCCAGCTTTCCTACCTTGCGGACAGGCTGACGGAAAGCGCGGATCTTCTCAGGAGCGTCTCTTCCGAAACCACGTCCATGGAGAACAATTACCGCCAGATCATCGATCAGCTCCGCTTCTTTGCCGAGGACGTTGACCGCATTCCGAAGGCCCTGAGCGACCTTGACAACGCGCAGACCAACCTTGGCACCTATATTTCGTCCATTGAGAAGTGCCCCCTGGCGGTGGATTACCTTGCGTTTACGAATCCCGAAAACGCGTTCGACGTGGAAACGTCCACCTTTTTCCAGCGGATGGCGGTGACGGGCGAAAACTTCATGGCCTCCTTTACGAAGGACTATGACAGCGTCGGCCTGATCACGGACGCGGACAAGAGTGAGCACACCATTCTCAACGTCTGGATCGCGCGCGGCACGGAATGGGGCGAGATCCTCAAGGAGCTTGCGGACGAGGATTTCACGCCCCGCACGGGAATCGTGATCAACCTGCATGTGCTGCCCACGGGCCAGCTTTCCACGGGCTCCGTCAACACGATCATGCTCTCCGTCGCCAGCGGCACCGCGCCGGACGTGGCGCTGAGCGTGGAATACAATCTGCCCAATGAATTCGCCTTCCGCGAAGCGGCGATGGATCTGACCTCGTTCCCGGATTTTGAGGAGGTTTCGTCCCGCTTCTATGACAGCTCCATGATCCCCTTCAGCTATCGCGGCGGCGTGTACGCCCTGCCGGAAACCATGGACTTTACGGTGATGATCTACCGCGAGGACATCCTTTCCGAGCTGGAGGCGCAGCTCCCGGAAACCTGGGACGATCTGTATCAGCGCGTGCTGCCGCGGCTGTATGAGAATAATATGAGCTTCTCCCTGCCGGTCGACACGTCCGTATCCAGCAATTCTCCGGGCGCCCTGAGGGGCTTTACGATGCTGCTTTTGCAGATGGGCGGCGATTACTACCACGATCTCGGCGCGTCTTCCGCGCTGGATACGCCGGAGGCCTATAAAGCGTTCAAGGCCTGGACGGATATGTACGCCAATTACGAGATCGACGAGGAAAGCAATTTCTTCACCCGCATCCGCACCGGCACCATGCCCATCGGCATCGGC
>CAMOIA010000097.1 GCA_946615785.1 uncultured Clostridia bacterium | reverse complement strand
CTTCTGGAGCTTTACGCCCCGGAAGAAGAACGGGAAGAGATCCGAAAAATCAATAACAGGGCATATGCCTTTAACGGCGATCCCATCCCGCGCGTCATCATGGCAGACAGAGATTACCATGTAACGCTGAAAAGGATCGGAGCGCTTTCACCCGCTTTGATTGTTCCGGGCTCTGATCCGGGCCTGGCGCTTGCCATGCGCCTTTCTTCCGATCTGGGCTTAAGGAGCAATCCGTTCAGCACCCTTTGGAACCTGCGGGACAAATTTGTCATGCAGGAAACGCTGAGGCTGTCGGGCCTTCGCTGCGTCAGAAGCTTGGCGGTTCATTCGGCAGAAGAAGCAGCCGCCTTTTTCAGAAAGGAACCCGGGAAAAAGGCGGTCGTCAAGCCTTCGCAGGCCGCGGGTTCCGTCAATGTGTTTATCTGCAGATCGGAACCCGAGGTAAAGAGGGCGTACCGCATCAATGAACAGTTTATCAGGAGCCGCAAAAGAGAAAACGAGAAGATCATCATCCAGGAATACATCGACGGGCAGGAATATGCTTTGGATACCGTTTCCTGCGGGGGCAGACATGTGGCCCTGTTTGGAATGAAGTATATCAAGCGAATGTGCGAAGGCTTCGGAAAAATATACGACACGGATCTGTATGTTTCCGCGGATGACCGGGCGATGCGGGAACTGGTCGATTACGGCTTTCAGGTCCTGAACTGTCTTGGCGTTCAATACGGGCCGTGCCACAGCGAATTTGTAGTGGACGAAAAGGGCCCGGTCCTGATTGAAGTCAACGCACGTCCCGCCGGCGCGTTCCAGAAATCCGCATTTCAGGACCAGGTGATGCAAAACCACGAAACTGCTGTCGCGCTCGATGCTTATTTGATGGATCAGAAGCCGTTTCTGGCGCTGTATCCGGAACGAATGCGGCTCAAACAGGGTGCCGCTGTCAAGCAGATCTGTCTGGACGCGCCCATTTTTGTGGAAAAGGTGAAAATCAAAGAGCGCCTGTCAGCCCTGAAAAGCTTTGCATATGCGATTGAGAACGGCGAACACTGCGTTTATCCGAAGACGACCGATCTGGATTCCAACGGAGGCATGATTTACCTGACCTCACCGGACAGAAAAACGCTTGAAGACGATCTGAAAACGATTCTTGCGCTGGAGAAGGACGGACTGAATGAACTATTTGATTGGCATCGAGCGTGAGGGGTTTCGCGTTGATTTGGACGGGAACATGGCAAGAACGCCGCATCCGCAGGCGTTCGGGGACAAGCTTGTAAACCCGCTGATCGGGACGGACTTTGGCGAGCCGATGCTCGAGCTGCGCTCTTATCCGCATCCGGATCCTGAAAGCTGCTATCGGGAGCTGCTGCAAATCACCCGCGGTGCGCTCAAAGCACTGTATGCACAGGGTGAGCTTCTTTGGCCCTGCAGCGTTCCGTATCAGGTTCCGGACGAGGATACGTTCCCCTTCAACCGGTATCCGGGAAGGCCGGATCTGGAGGAACATGAGCGGCTGATCACAAGGGTGTATGGGGTAAGGCGGCTTTGCCTTGCCGGAATCCACGTCAATTTTTCCATCGGCATGGGTGCGCTCATGGAGATTCGGCGCATTTATCCGAATGTGCCATATGACCGTGATGCGGCCTATCTTCAATGTGCAAGACAGGTGATCCTGCACGAAGATGCGCTGCGGCATTTTTTCGACGCCTCCCCGACGGATTTTGAAGGCAGGCTCACACAAGAAACTTCCCTGCGAAACAGCGCCAAGGGAATGCGGAACCCGAACGCGAAAAAGCTGGATTACACAAGCGTTGAAGCCTATATCCGCTCCCTGCAGCAGACCCGGTCATACGAAAGACTGTCCGCGATCCGGATCAAAAGTCGGAATATGGACAGCGCTGACGAAGGGATCGGGCAGCATGGGATCGAACGCCTGGAATTCCGCCTGTGCGACGTCGACCCGTTTGACGTTTGCGGGATCTCGCTGCACGAGATCAGACTGGCGGTGGCGGTGCTTTTCCTGTGTATGACCGGGGATACGATCCCGGATGGCCCGACGGACATTCTGCTTTCCTGCGCCGAGGCGGATCGGAAGCTGGGACTTGGATTTGGCGAAACGCTTGCGCATTATCTGGAACTGGAAAGGAACGGCTGCACGAAAGCCGGTCGCGTCCGCAGACTGATTTGTGAAAACGGACGGGAAGGGCTGATGAAACTTGCCCTGCGATACGGGGAAGACGCGGCGAAAGGGGAAAACAGGGACGGATGACAAAGAAGCTGAAACGGGCATTGAAGCTGTATCCCTTTTATGAGGCGGCCAGCGGGGATCTTCTGTTTTTCAGCGTCGTTCAGACGCTTTTTCTGACGCAGGTAAAAGGGTTTTCAGCCGCGCAGATCGCAACGATCATCCTGTTTACCGATCTTGCGGATCTTGCGCTGGAATACCCGTCTTACCGGGCGATCCGGAGGCTTGGAAACAGCCGCGCCTGTGTTATCGGCGGCATCATGCCGCTGATCGGCATCGTGCTGATTACACTTGGGCGGTCCCTGCCCCTCGTCGCTGCCGGCATGGTGTTTTTTGTCAGCGCGGGCAATTTTCAGTCGATGGCCGGAGCGGCCGCGAGAAACAATCTGGTGCTTCTTGGCGAAAAAGAGAAATACGCGAAGCTGTTTTCAAAAGGGAATACCCTTTATGCGTCTGTCTCCATGGTGTCTTCCGCTGCGATCCCGTTTCTGTTTTCGGTCAACCGGTATATTCCGTCTTTCCTGTGCATCACCACGTGCGCGCTGATTGCAGCATTGTCCTTTTTGATTGCCGACTGCAGCGAGCACGGGGGAAAGCTTCCGCCGTCGAAAGAGCAGAAGGAGCCCCTTGGCCGAATCGGGAAAGGGCTCAGGCTTTTGCTCGTCTTCTTTTGCCTGTTCTTTTGTTCCGGAGCCGTTTTTACCAGCAACACGGAGGTATTCCTCAGCGGCATGCTCGGAGAGATTTGCACAGAACAGATGACAATCATGATCTACGGGGCAATTGTCTGGGCGGCCCGGCTGACGAGGCTCTGTTCCAATATCCTGCTTGAGAAAATCCTCGAAAAACTGAAAGAAAGAATCGTACCGCTCTCTTCCGCAGCGATGCTTTTTGCTTTTGCCGCCATCGGCATCAGCGGTTTGTTCTTCAGGGGCACGATCATTCCGATCGTACTGGCCGCCCTTGCGTATGTGATCATAAAAGGCGTGCTCTGGGATCCGCTGCGCACGTTTTTGCGGATGACAGCCGTCGACACAAACAGCAAAAAGAAGCAGCAGACCATGCTGGTTTATCTCAATGCCGGCCAGTCTGTTGTCAGCATTCTCATGGATCTGCTCGTCGTCGGCGTTTTGAAAATCTTTGCAATTGAATATGTTTTCCTGGCGTTTGCAGTCATCGGTGCCTTTACTGCTGTCTGCGCGGCAAGGCTGAGAAGGGCGCTGCAACAAAGCGCTGAGATTGTACGGTATGAAACCGTGCTGAACGAAGCTTCCGTAGACCGGATTTCACAAATCGTATATGAAAAGCTGACTGAGGCGGGCTTGCAGACCAAAGAGGCATTGTCTTACAGGCTTCTGGCGGAGGAGAAGCTGATGGAGTGCATAAAAGAGGGCAAAACGGACAGCAGCGTTTGCTTGAGCCTTGTTTCAAAACTCGACGATATCCATGTGCGCCTGCAGGTCGGAGGGGAGGAAGAAGACGTTTTCATGTACCCGAAAGACGCCGACGTCGTTTCGCAGATGATTTTTCACGGTATTCTCAGGGGTATGTAGACGCTTTTTGACCATCGTTTGCTTTGTGCGCCGGTTCCGGCGGATTGTTCCTGGCCCGGAAGGGCCTTTTTCACTTTCGTTTATGAAAGAAAATCTTGTTTTCTGTATATTTCAAGCTGTTCTCCCATTGTGAATACGAGATTTTTATGGTATAATTCTATGAGCGGATTGGGTAACCATCCGCTCGCAGGTAAGCACGTCTTCATTAATATGTGTTTTTTCATATCATTGAAGACGGCAAAACAGCGGCAAAGATGACGATTTGCACCTGGTTTTTCTTTCATCCGGAAGGAGCTCCGCTGCACCGTGTATTCTTGCTGGGCGGCGACTTTTTCCGTCATTGCCGGCACAGGCGGTATGGTTTTCATGCCGTCATGGCGGAGCTATACCCGGGAGGGATGCGGCATGCGCACCTATTGCCTGTTCTGCGAAACGGCGAAATGCCGTTCCGTGGCAAGCGCTCTGATGCAGAGAATACCCTGCCGCGCCATTTATCCCAAACAGATCCAGCATACCCGCTCTCAGGGGAAAATCGTCGATGTAGAGCACGACCTGCTCCCAGGATATGTTTTTCTGTACCTTGAGGATGCGCCGCTGGAGCTGGCACAGATCCATTCCGTGCAGGGCATCATTCGATGTCTTTCTTCACAGGATAAGCAATATGAGCTTTCAGGAAGCGACGAAGAGTTTGCCATGATGCTGCTGCAAAAAAACGGTGTGATCGGGAAAACGAAGGTTTATCAGGAAGGTCAGATGATCCGCATCTGCAAGGGGGCGTATGCAGGCGTTGAAACCCAAATCCTGAAGGTGGACAAGAGAAACATGCGGATGCAAATCGAGATCCCCTTTGCGGGCAGGCAGGTTCGTACCTGGGTGGAATATGAAATCGTCCGGGAGGCGGAACCGGATTCTGAAAACGGATGACAGAGCAAAAGGATTCATTGGGCGTGTGACCAATCATACGCCTTTTGTATTGCCGCGTTTTCACGAAGCTGATCAGGCGGTACATGACGCCGGAGATTGCCTGAAAGCAGAATGGAATGAGGAATCTTTTGGAAACCCGGTGCGGCTTTTTTCTGATGCGAAGCACGGGGAAGAACCGTATCCAGCGTATCCCGATATGATCTTTTAAACTATAGCGAATTTGAAACGATCATTCAGGAACCCATGCGAAAATCACAGGCGGCTGAATGCTCACAGCCAGAATGAGGCGAACGCCTCACCTAAAGAAAACAGAGGACGTACAGATGCACGATTTTGAGAATGACCCGCGATTTCATGGAATTGAAAAGTTTCAATCAAAAGTGTGGCTTTCGTCACCTACGATGCACGGCGACGAGCAGCGGTGGGTGGACGAAGCGATCCAGACAAACTGGGTTTCTACGGTCGGTGCGAACATCGACGCTGTGGAAAAGATGACAGCTGAGAAGGTTGGCAGAAAATATGCTGTAGCGGTTTCCGCCGGTACGGCTGCGCTTCACCTTGCCATCAGGCTTTGCGGGGAAAAGCTGTATGGTCAGCCTCCTGTTGGACACGGTTCGCTGGAAGGCAGGCGCGTATTCGCGAGCGATATGACTTTCGACGCTACCGTAAATCCGATCTGCTACGAAGGCGGCATTCCGGTGTTCATCGATACCGAGCGGGACACGTGGAACATGGACCCTGTGGCGCTGGAGAAAGCGTTCGAACTGTATCCTGAAGTCAGGCTGATCGTCGTTGCGCACCTTTATGGAACGCCCGGCAAGATCGACGAGATCAGGGCCATTGCGGACGCGCACGGCGCGCTGATCGTCGAGGATGCTGCGGAGTCATTCGGCGCTGCATACAAGGGCGTGCAAACCGGCTGCTTTGGCACGGAATCCATCCTGTCCGGAAACGGCAACAAAATCATTACCGGTTCCAGCGGGGGTTTCCTCCTGACGGACGATCAGGAGGACGCTAACAAGGCTCGGAAGTGGTCCACACAGGCCCGTGAAGCGGCTCCCTGGTATCAGCATGAAGAGCTCGGGTACAACTACCGCATGAGCAATATCGTCGCCGGAATCATCCGCGGACAGTTCCCGTATCTGGAGGAGCACATCGCCCAGAAGCGGGCGATTTTTGAGCGCTATGAAAAGGGCCTGGCGGATTTGCCGGTGTCCATGAACCCCTGGGATCGTGAGAAGAGCGAGCCGAACTTCTGGCTGAGCTGCATGATCGTCGATGAAGACGCCATGGCACCCATGGCGCGCGGCGAGCAGGATTATCTGTTCGCGAGTGAAAGTGGCAAGAGCAGCCCCCAGGAGATCCTGGATGCCATAGCCGCCTTCAACGCCGAAGGCCGTCCAATTTGGAAGCCCATGCATATGCAGCCGATATACCGCACCAACCCGTTTATAACAGTCGAGGGAAACGGCAGAGGCCGCACAAATGCCTACATAAAAGGCTCTGGAATCGACGTAGGGGCCGATATTTTCCGTCGTGGGCTCTGCTTGCCGAGCGATAACAAGATGACGCCGGAGCAGCAGGATCGGATTATTGAGA
>CAMOIA010000096.1 GCA_946615785.1 uncultured Clostridia bacterium | reverse complement strand
TCCACCTGCAGCGACCAGTTGTTGTGCTTGCCGGAACCGTTCACGCCCTTGAAGGGCTTTTCGTGCAGAAGGCAGGCAAAGCCGTGCGCCGCGGCGGTCTTCCTGAGCACTTCCATCACCAGCTGGTTGTGGTCCACCGCCACGTTGCTGCTCTCGTACACGCAGGCAAGCTCGTGCTGGCAGGGGGCCACCTCGTTGTGCTCGGTCTTGGCCATCACGCCGTATTTCCACAGTTCCTCGTCCACATCGCGCATGAACGCGGCGACCCTGGGCTTGAGCGACCCGTAATAATGGTCGTCCAGCTCCTGCCCCTTGGGGGGCCTTGCGCCAAAGAGCGTCCTGCCGCAGTATTTCAGATCCTTCCTGGCCTCAAAATACTCCCGGTCCACCAGGAAATATTCCTGCTCCGGGCCGCAGGTCGGGTTCACGCGCTTCACGTCGTGCTGCCCGAACAGGCGCAGAATGCGCTTGGCCTCGTGGTTGATGGCCTGAATGGACCTGAGCAGCGGCGTCTTCTGATCCAGCGCGTGTCCGCCCCAGGAGCAGAAGGCCGTCGGCACGCAGAGCGTGTCGTTTTTGATGAACGCGTAGCTGGTCGGATCCCAGGCCGTGTAGCCGCGCGCCTCGAACGTGGCCCGAAGGCCGCCGGAGGGGAAGCTGGACGCGTCCGATTCGCCGCGCACGAGCTCCTTGCCGGAAAAATCCATGATCACGCGCCCGCCGGAGAGGGGCGAAAGGAAGCTTTCGTGCTTTTCCGCCGTCACGCCGGTCATGGGCAGGAACCAGTGGGTAAAATGGGTCGCGCCCTGCTCGATGGCCCAGTCCTTCATGGCGTTGGCCACAACGCCGGCGGCCTCCTCATCCAGGTGCTTTCCTTCCCGGATGGTGCGCTGCAGCGACCGGTAGGTTTCCTTGGGAAGCCGCCTGCGCATCACCTCGTCGTTGAACACACGGCAGCCGAACGTCGTTTCAAGATCCATAGCCCATCCTCCATAAGTCGGTAAAATGCCGATCGGGAAACATCGCCGTCATTATACGCAATCGCGAAAAAGCATGTCAAGGCGAGGGGCAAAGCAAGCGCATGGAAAAAACATTTTCCTTCAGCACCCGCACGGCCTCAAGCCCCTCTTCAAGGGTCGTATCGGCAGAAAGCGTCAGCCGGACGCTGGACGCGGCCGCGTCCCCGTCAAGCCCGACGGCCCTGAGCACATGCGAAACCTCCACCGCGCCCGCCATGCACGCCGAGCCCGCCGAGGCGGCGATGCCCGCCATGTCCAGGCGCATGATCAGCGCCTGCGCGTCGATCCCGTCAAACCGCAGGTTCAGATTGCCAGGCAGCCGCTTTGTGAAGCTCCCGTTCAGGTGCGCGCCGGGGATTTCCCGCATCACGAAGCACAGCATCGCGTCCCTGACAAAGCGCATGTGCGCGCAGTTCTGCTCCCGCCTGTCCTCCGCTTCCCTGAGCGCCGCCGCCATGCCCACGATGCCCGCCGCGTTTTCCGTGCCCGCGCGCCTTCCGTGCTCCTGCTGCCCGCCGAAAATGCGGCTCTGCAGCTTCACGCCGCGCCTTATGTACAGAAAGCCGACGCCCTTGGGCCCGTGAAATTTGTGCGCGGAAGCCGAAAGCAGGTGCACGCCCATTTTTTCCACCCGGATGGGAAGCGCGCCCAGCGCCTGCACGGCGTCCGTGTGGAAAAGCACGTTCCTCTCCGCGCAGATTTCCCCGATTTCTTCGATCGGCTGCAGGGTGCCGATTTCGTTGTTCGCCGTCATCACAGAAACCAGGCCGGTGTTTTCGCCGATCGCGTCCCGAACGGCGTTCGCCGGGATCACCCCGTCCGCGTCCGGCGCAAGGTATGTGACGCGGAAGCCCTGCTTTTCAAGCGCGCGGCAGCTGTTCAAGACCGCCTTGTGCTCGACCGCGCTCGTGATCACGTGCATGCGCCGATCCTTTGCCCGGCTGCCCTCCATGACGGCCCAAGAATCGCTTTCAGAGCCGCCGGAGGTGAAATAGATCTCGTCCGGGTGCGCCCCGATCACATCCGCAATGGTCCCCCTGGCCTCCTCGACGCCCCGCCTGGCCTCCCGTCCGAAGGCGTGGATGGCCGAAGGGTTTCCGTAATTTTCCGTCAGATACGGCAGCATTTTTTCAAGCGCGGCCTTTGAAAGGGGCGAGGAGGCCGCGTGGTCCAGATAAATGCGTTTCACGTGTTTTCCTCCCGTCACGGCACGAGCGTTTCTTCTTCCTCTTCGTCCTTCGCCATGGGCACGTCGGGCAGATTCTCCAGGCTCTCCAGGCCGAAATGGCTCAGGAAATGGTCGGTCGTGCCGTACAGAATGGGCCTTCCGACCGTCTCCTTCCTTCCCACCTCCGCGATCAGGTCCTTGTTCACGAGGGACTGGATGGAATAATCGCACTTCACCCCGCGGATCGCCTCCACCTCCAGCTTCGTGATCGGCTGCTTGTAGGCGATGATCGAAAGCGTTTCCAGCGCCGACTGGGAGAGCGACTGCTTCTGCACCGGCTGCAGCAGCTTTTCGATATACGGCGCGAATTCCGGCCGCGTGGTCAGTTGCACATGGTCGCCGAAGCGCTTGAGCACGATGCCGCGCCCGTCGCGCATGCTCTCCTCCGAAAGCAGGTCCACGGCCTGGCGCACCTCCAGTTCCTTCGCGTCAAACACGGTCTGAAAGGTGGCGAGCTCCTGCGGCTCGCCGGTCACGAACAGAATCGCTTCAATGGCCCTCGCCATTTCCTTCACTGTCAAAAAGTTTTTCCTCCTTTGCCGCCCCGCCGTTCGCTTTGCCGTCTCCTTTTACAAGCACGATGTCGTCGTACACCGCGCTCTGCTCCGCCCGCACCTGCCCGAGCCTAAGAAGCTCCAGCAGCGCAAGGAAGAGCGTCACCACCTCGTTTCTTGTCGGGTGGTTTGAAAACAGCTCGTAAAAATGCGTGCGGCCTTTTCTGACCTTCCTGAGGATATGCCGGATGCAGCCCGGCACGTCGTACAGGTCCCGGATGATGCGGCGCCCGGTGAAGGTGTTCTCCTCCCCGGTCTGCGCCTCGGCGCGCTCGAGCACGCGCCTGAACGCCTCCATCAGCCGCTCCATCGTAAGGCCCGTCAGCTCGAACGTCGGCGGGGGCAGCGGGTATTCCTCCGGAAGCTTTGCAAACATCCGCGCCGCGGCCCCTTCAAGGTCGTGCAGTTCCTTCGAGGCCTCCTTGAATTTCTGGTATTCCTCCAGCTGGCGGATCAGGGCCTGCTCCGGGTCCTCCCCCTCCTCCGTGACCGGGGGCTTTGGCAGAAGGGAGCGGCTCTTGATCTCGATCAGCGTCGCCGCCATGGTGATGAACGCGCTCGCGTCGTCCATGTCCAGGTCGTTCGCTTCCTGCACGGATCTGATGTACTGATCGGTCACCTCGGATACAAAAATGTCCCGGATGTCGATCTTCGCCTTCCCGATCAGGAAGAGCAGCATGTCCAGCGGCCCGTCAAACTGGCTTAAATGATAGGTTATCGCCATCTTACGCCATCCCAAAGAGCGGCAGGACCACAAACAGCGCCGCGTTCTGCAGCCCCGTCACCGCGTAGTAGATCACCGTTGAGATCCAGTCCGTCGCAAAATTGATCACAAGGAACGCAATGAGCACAACCTGCATCACCCGCCGGGTGATCCGGATGCGGCCGCCGAAGAGGATGTCGTTGAAAATGTGATACCCGTCCAGCGGCGGCACCGGCAGGAAATTGAATATGGCAAGGCTCGCGTTCACCTGGCAGAACACGTTCAGAAAGCGGTACGGGTACTGAAGCCACGCCCTTTGCAGAATGTCCGTCCTGCGGCTCCAGTCCAGCAGAATCTCCCCCACCGTTTCCGGCGCGAACATCGATGCCCGCATGAAAAGCCGGCTTCCGCCGATCTGGGAAAGGATGTCGTCTGTCAGCATCAGCCGCGCGCACAGCACCGCAAGCACCGTGCCGACGAAAAAGAGCAAAAGGTTCATGGCGATCCCCGCGCCCGACACCAGGATATCGTCCCGCTTGAAGTTTTTGTAATTGCGCGGGTTCACCGGCACCGGCTTTGCCCAGCCGATGCCGATGAGCAGCATGGAAGCCGTGCCGATCGGGTCCAGGTGGCGCATGGGGTTAAAGGAAAGCCTGCCGAGCATCTGCGCGGTGGGGTCGCCGCAGCGCAGCGCCACATATCCGTGGGAAAGCTCGTGCAGGGTGAGCGACACCAGGATCGCGGGAATCAGGTACAGAAGGTTAATGATGAAGGACAGGGGATCGTCCATCAGCGAAGTCAAATGCAAAAGCAACCGCTTGTCACCTCACAGGGAAAGATAGCATATTTTAGCACAGGAAACCCCTTGCGTAAAGCAAAAGAAAAAGCCGCTTTTCGCGGCGCATTTACATCCGGCCCCGTCCTCTGGTATAATGCGGAGGAAAAGGAGGCCGGGGTATGACTGAAAGATTCACCGTATTCGACGTCGAAACGCCGAACGCCTGGAACGACCGCATGTCCTCCATCGGCGTCACGCTGGTGGAAAACGGGCGCATTGTCAGCCGCTTTGCCACGCTGATCAACCCGGAAACGAGGTTCGACCCGTTTAACATATCCCTCACCGGCATCCGCCCTGAGGACGTTCGGGACAAGCCCACCTTCTCAGACCTCTGGCCAGACCTTCGGCCCCTCATGGAATTCGGCGTGCTGTGCGCGCACAACGCGCCCTTCGACCTTCGGGTGCTCTCCTCCTGCCTGCAGGATTACGGCATCGCCTGGGAGCGGCAGCGTCCCTATGTGTGCACCGTGCGCCTGAGCCGCAAATGCTTTCCGAACCTTCCGGATCACCGGCTCGACACCGTTTCCCGTGCCCTTGGCATTGCGCTTGAGCATCACATCGCCTCCAGCGACAGCGACGCCTGCGCCGGCATCCTGATCCGCTGCCTCCGGTTTCAGGGCGCGTACGAAGCCTGCAGGCGCGTATACGACCTGAGGGATCAGAAGACCCTCCTCCCAAAGCGCGTCAGTGCACGATGAAGTCGAACCCCTCGCCCTTGTACGGCTCCAGGTACAGCCGGTAGTGCCACCATTCGTGCTCGAAGGCCTTGAACCCGCAGCTTTCCATCACGCTTCGAAGCAGCGCCCGCATTTCGGTCTGCTCCTGCGTCAGCCCCGAGGCCCCGTGCCAGGCCTTTTTGCCGAAATAATCAAAGCAGGTGCCCATGTCCACTTCCGTCCCGTTGGCATACACGATGGTCATGTCGATTGCGCTCCCGCGCGTGTGGGCGGAATTTCTCGCGATATAGCCCTGGTCCACCAGGAGCTTTTTATTTTTGAATTCGGGATAAAACTCGTCCCGCATGCGCATGTCGTCCGTCTTTGACCAGTCGACGAAAAAGCGCACCGCGCGCCTGGGGCGGTAGGCGTCGAAGATCTTCACCCGGTACCCGTCAAGGCGCAGGGCGTCCGCCGCCTCCTTCAGCGCAAGGGCCGCTTCCTTCGTCAGGATCGCGGCGCCCGCTTCGTACCCGTCCACCACCATCCCGGTGAAATTGTGCTCGGTCGCGTAGCGCATTTCCTCGATCACGTCCGGGATCACGTCCCGCACGTACACAAACCCTTCGGGCAGGTCATAGGCCAGCGGCATTTCCCCGTTTCCCCCGTTCTCCGTCGTTTCGTCCGATACCCTGTAGGCCTCCGCGTCCGTCTGTTCGGCAAACGCAGGAAGGCAGCAAAGCAGGCACAGAAGGCACGCCGCCAGGGCGGCTTTTTTTGCATTCGTCATGGTCTTTATGTTTTTCTCCCACGCTTACTGGGACAGAAGCCGGTTCAGTTCCTCGATCATCTCCGCGTCGCGCATGCGGAATTTGAACACCACGCGGCGGCTGGCGTCCTTGTCCTCGCTGCCGTCGGCGCGGTAGATCACGTCCGCGGAGGACCGGCTGGACACGGTCATCAGCTTCTGCAGCATGGCGCGCTGGCTTTGCGTCATGTTCAGGTCCAGGCAGAACCTCGCCACCGCCTTGGCGCGGTCGGAGGCGTAGTTGATGTTGTTCTGGTAGGTGCCGTCGCTGTCCGCGTGGCCCTCGATCACGATTTCCGCCACATAATCCCGGTACTGGTCGCTGAGCAGCACGCTCAGGTACACCGGCAGGAAGCTGGAAAGGAAGGCCTGGCCTTCCTGGCTGATGACGCTTGAGGATTTGTCGAACAATATGGTGCTTTCAAGCAGAATATCGCCCGTATTCGGGTCGATCTGCGTGTTCAGGTTCGCCCGTGTGAGCGCCACGCTCAGGGTCTGGATGATGTCGGTGCGCACCCCGATCAGCGCGTCGATGCGGCCCTGCTGGTAGGCGAGCTGATCCTGCTGCGCCTGCA
>CAMOIA010000095.1 GCA_946615785.1 uncultured Clostridia bacterium | reverse complement strand
TGCAGGAATTCTGCCAGGTCAACGACTGGACTGACGGCCTGCCCATCGTGCCGCCGACAGACTCTCTGGTTCGGGAATACCTTCGATTCACGCCCTTTGAACCTTCCGAGGTGCTGGGAATCTATCCGCTGGCATACCGGGAGTGTACGGTCTATACGGTCGCGGTCAACGCGGTCATGGGCGGCGTTCCCAAAGAGATGATGCCTGTTTGCATCGCGCTCACGCAGGCGCTTGGCGTTGGGGACTGGCGCAGGCCGCTTGCCAGCACCCACGGATGGACGCCGTACGCCTGGCTGAACGGTCCTGTATCCAGGCAGCTGGGCATCGACTGTGAGCAGGGTATGATCAGTGCGCAGAAGAACAGGCAGCTTGGCAGGTTTCTGGACCTGATGATGCTGAACCTCGGCGGGTATTATGTGAAAGAGAACCGCATGGGCACCTACGGATACCTTACGCCCTTCGTCTTTGCGGAGGACGAGGAAGCCTGCCTGCGGGTCGGCTGGACGCCCTACCATGTCAGCAAAGGGTTTAACGTGAACGCCAGCACGGTCACCGCCGCCTCCGCCCTGGCCTGGGGCAACAATGTGACGCCCGCAACGAACGATCCTGAGCAGATCATGCTGCTGATGGCGTTTGACATTACGGAAAAACAGCAGAACGGCCTTGGAAACACGAACCCGCAGGTGAACAGAACGGTTCTGATCACTGAGCCTGTGGCGAAGGATCTTGCAGATGCTTACGCGGACAAGGGCGACCTGGAAGACGCGCTCGTCGCCGAGGCGCGGCGTCCGCTGTTCATGCGGGCATACGCCAATTACTGGGCGAACACCGGCAGCGTTCAGAGCGAAAAGTACTCCTTCGAGGAATACTACCGGCATCTGATGCGAAGCGAGGAAGAACAGGCCGCCGAAACGGACACGCCCGCATGGCTCAGGGGCGTTGTCCGCCAGCAGAAGATCTGGACCATCGCGACCATGAACAAGGGCGAAACCGCGTTTCTGCTCGCCGGGGACAGCGCGCGGAACAAATTCATGGTTTTGCCGGGCGGCGGAAACATTACCATTGAAATCCGCCTTCCCGAGGATTGGGACGCGCTGATCGCCCCGATGGGATATGAACCGCTGAGCCGGTTTATGATAAACGAAACCGACTGAGGGAAAGGGCAGAGCCTCACGCCGGCGTGCCTGTCTGAAACCTGACCTGATGCGGACGAAACGTTATTTCGCCCCTGAAAACAGGAGTTGTGATTATGTGCGGACGGTATTTTATCGACGATTCCCCAGAGCTTCGGCCCATCATCGAAGCCATGAACCGTTCTCCGCTGGCAAGTTTATTCCGGCAGAACGCGGAGCTTGTTTCCCGTGGGGAAATCCGTCCGACGGATACGGCGCCTGTGATCGCAAGCAGCAGAAGCGGAAACCGCGCGGTGTTCCCCATGAAGTGGGGCTTTACCGGAAGAACCTTGCTGATCAACGCGAAAACGGAAACGGCTGCGATCAGACCGACCTTCCGGGACGCCTGGGCGAGCCACCGGTGCATCGTGCCCGCGTCCGGGTACTATGAGTGGGAGCATCTGACGGCAAATGACGGAAAGCGAAAAACCGGCGGCAAGTACGCGCTTTGGCCCAGAGGCGCTTCGGTCACCTGGCTGTGCGGCCTGTACCGGATTGAGCAGGGACTCCCGTGCTACGTGATTCTGACAAGGGAGCCGTGCGAGGGGATCCGTTTTCTGCATGACCGAATGCCGCTCATGCTGCCGGATGGGTATGTGGATGAATGGATCAGACCGGACAGGGATCCTGCGGAGGTGATCAAAGCGGCGCAAACTGACATCCAGTATCAGAAAGTTGGCGCAGCAGCAAATGAAGCCTATTATGGAACGCTACTATCTTGATCAATGACAGGAGGAATTTGAAATGCAATTCAGGGAAGTCGTTAAGAACCGTTATTCCTGCAAGAAGTTTGGCCCAAGACAGGTCGAAGCGGAGAAACTCACCTCGATCCTGGAGGCGGGACGCCTTGCGCCCACCGCAAAAAACCTGCAGGAGCAGCATGTGTACGTGGTCACCTCATCGGAGGGGCTTGCAAAGATCGACGCCGTCACGCCCTGCCGCTACGGGGCGCCGACCGTGCTAATCGTCGCTTTTGACCGGAACAACGTGTTTTCCTATCCGGGCGGAAAGCGTGATTCCGGCGTGGAGGACGCCACCATCGTTGCGACGCACATGATCCTCGCGGCGGCGGACGAGGGCGTGGACAGCTGCTGGGTCAATTTCTTCGATCCTGAAAAGCTGGCTTTGGCGCTTCAGCTTCCGGAAAACGAAGAGGTGCTGATGGTAATGGACCTTGGGTATGCGGCCGAAGGCGCAGGTCCCCTTCCGAGCCACGGCAGCCGGAAAGAATTGAGCGGGACGGTAACCTGCCTTTGAGCATACAGGAGGATGAAAACATGAAAATTGCTGTTCGCTACTACACAAAGACCGGGAACACGAAACGGCTGGCCGAAGCCGTCGCAAAAGCCGTCGGCGTACCGGCGCTACCGATCACGACGCCGGTCACGGAACCTGTGGACATTCTTTTCCTCGGCAATTCTTACTATGCCTTCAGCATCGACCCTGAGGTGCGCGCATTCATCAAGGGGCTTGATAAAAGCAAGGTTGCAAAAATCGTCAATTTCGGCTCGGCCGCCATGCTCAATTCCACATACAAAAAGGTCAGGGCCGAAGCGGATAAAGTCGGCATTCCCGTCGACGATCGGGAATTCCACTGCAAAGGCGAATTCAAGGGCATTCACAAGGGAAAACCGGATGAAGCGGATCTGAAGGCCGCCGCTGAGTTTGCAAAAAAGATTGCGGGGTGAGGATATGCAGTTTCTGTTGAAGGCCTATGACGGAGAAGGGATGCTGGCAAAACGCATGGAGGTGCGTCCGCGCCATCTGGAAGGCATGAAGGCCCTTGGAAAAAAGATCATAGCGGCCGGTGGGCTGCTGGATGAAGAGGGCAAAATGAAAGGCTCTGCTCTGGTGGTGGAATTCCCGGACCGCGCAAGCCTGGATGCGTACCTGAAGACAGAACCCTATGTTCTGGAAGGCGTCTGGCAGAAGATCGAAATTGAAGTAATGAACGTGGTGCTCGTGAACGGTGAGAAGCGGCAATAAGAGCGCCGATGTATTGAAATTGCGGGATTTCTGATGGTGACTGCGCGAATCCCATGCCCATACATGGCCGGCATTGCATGAACGAAAGGAGCCTGTGATGATCGGAACGAAAGCCAAAGGATTGTCTTTGATCCTCAAAAGCATTGTCATGGTTTCCGCCGTCATCGGCATCGTTTTGAGCGCGTTGGCCGGCGCACAGAACTTTATGGGCGGAAACCGCGTATTGATGTACTTCACCATTCAGTCCAACATTGTCATTGCGCTGATCTGCGCCGCCGGATCCGTTCTGCTTTTGCAGAACCGGGAAATCAGCGACCGCTGGCACACCGTCAAATTCGTCTTCACGGTTTCCATCACGCTGACCGGCGTGGTGTTTTGCTTCGTGCTGGCGCCGACCCTGGGGAAATATGCATGGAACGCGCAGAACGTGCTGACCCACGTGGTGGTTCCGATCGCGGCGGTCCTGGATTTTTTCGTTACGGCCCGATACGGTTCCATCCGCAGGCGAAACGTGCTTTATGTCACGATTCCTCCCTTGCTGTATGCGATCTATGCGGGCATTGCGTACGCTGCGCGATGGGAATTTTCAAGAGGCGTCCATTATCCTTATTTCTTTCTGAACTGGGGAAGCCCCGCCGGCGCTTTTGGCTTTACCGATACGCTGCCGTTTATGGGCTGCGTCTGGTGGATCGCCCTGATCCTGCTGTTTCTGCTGGGAGTCGGATTTGCGTATTTGCGGATACTGAACGCTATGAAAAAGAGAATATCCTGAATTTGTCATCAATGCTTTATCATGCTGCTTTACCGGCACCGGGCTCAGGGAGCGTCGGCAGATCGGCAGTCCATGACGGCGGGAACCTTCAAAAGATCAGGGTTTCCCGCCTTTTTTGAACTTGACGGTAGAGGCGGTCTGCTTCTTTTGCCCTTTTTGGCCCAAAACCCCAGAAAATGTATAAAAAGGGTTGACATGGACTATATGTCCATGGTAATCTATAAACGAGTCATAACATTAACGATAATGTTAACGTTCCTTCTTGCCAGATCATACATGTTTTGCGCAGATAATCATGTCCGACCGGGAAAGGGGAAGAGAATTGAAAGCTTTCATTGAGCAGCGCGCCGATCCCTACATCCTTCGAAAGGACGGCTGGTACTACTTTACCGCTTCGGTACCGGCGTTTGACCGGGTGATCCTTCGAAAATCCAGAACCCTCAGCGGTCTTGCCGGGGCGGAGGAAAAGGTGATCTGGGTCCGTCATGCCGAAGGACCGCTGAGCTGCAATATCTGGGCCCCGGAAATCCACTTTGTGGACGGAAAATGGATGGTGTATTTTGCCGCGGCGCGTGCCGGCGCGGATGAAAAGGGATGCTATGACCACCGGATCTATGCGCTGGAAAACCCGAATGCGGATCCCTTTGAAGGGGAGTTTTCCGAAAAAGGACGGATCGATACGGGGTGGGAAAGCTTTTCTCTGGACGCGACAACCGTCGTGTTTGAGGGCAGGCGCTTTTTTATCTGGGCACAGCGGGATTTCGATATTCCGGGCAACAGCAATCTCTACATTGCCGAGATGAAAAACGCCCTGGAGCTGTATTTGCCCGCGGTCAGGCTCAGCGTTCCCGAATACGAATGGGAATGCCAGGGGTTCCTTGTCAACGAAGGCCCTTCGTGCCTGATCCATCAGGGCAATCTGTATTTGACCTATTCCGCGAGCGCGACGGACGAGCGGTATGCCATGGGTCTTTTGCGTTTGCGCCCGGGCGATGATCCGCTGAATGCGGCTGCCTGGGAAAAATCGCCCGTGCCGGTCATGGTGACGGAAACGGAAAACGGCCTGTACGGCCCCGGCCACAATTCATTTACCGTGGACGAGGACGGAAACGACCTGCTGGTGTTCCATGCGCGTCCGTACCCGGGCTTCCAGGGCACCGCGCTCAGCGATCCGAACCGCCACTGCTTCCTTCGCAGGGTACGGTATACCGGGGCGGGAGAACCCGTATTTCAAGCGTAATCATTTCAGATAAGGAGCATTTGATTCCATGAAAAAAGCATCTTTGATCCTGGACAAGGATTTTTCCATCGGCAGGGTCGATCCGAGGATCTTCGGTTCCTTCATCGAGCACCTGGGCCGCGCGGTGTACGGCGGCATCTATGAACCCGGCCATCCCACGGCCGACGAAAACGGCTTCCGGCGCGACGTGATCGAAAAAGTCCGCGAACTGAACATTCCCATCGTGCGCTATCCCGGCGGCAATTTCGTCTCCGGCTTCAACTGGGAGGATTCTGTCGGTCCCCGGGACAAGCGTCCGCGCCGGCTGGACCTGGCCTGGGGCACAACCGAAACCAACGAGGTGGGCCTGCACGAATTTGCCCAGTGGGCGAAGAAGGCCAATACCCAGGTGATGTACGCGGTGAACCTTGGCACGCGCGGCGCCGACGCGGCAAGAAACGTGGTGGAATATGCAAACCACCCCTCGGGCAGCTACTGGAGCGACCTGCGCATCCAAAACGGCGCGAAGGATCCCTTCGGCATCAAGCTGTGGTGCCTGGGCAACGAAATGGACGGCCCCTGGCAGATGTGCCATAAAACGGCTTACGAGTACGGCCGTGTCGCCAACGAGGCCGCCAAGATGATGAAATGGGTCGATCCGTCCATCGAACTGGTGGCGTGCGGCTCTGCCGCCCATGACATGCCGACCTACGGCGCATGGGAATACGAGATGCTGAACGAATGCTACGAGAACGTGGATTATGTGTCGCTGCACCGCTATTATGCCAATCCGACCGGCGATACGCCCGGATTCCTCGCCCGCAGCATGGATCTGAACGATTTCATCCGCGAAGTGGTTGCCATCTGCGACGCGGTGGGCGGGCGCAAGCATGCCAAAAAGAAGCTGAACCTTTCCTTTGACGAGTGGAACGTGTGGTATCACTCCCAGGAACAGGATCAGCAGGTGCTCAAAGCGGACAAATGGGGCCGTGCGCTGCCGCTGCTTGAAGACGTGTATAATTTCGAGGACGCGCTGCTTGCCGGCGCTATCCTGATCACCTTCCTCAACAACGCCGACCGGGTAAGGGTTGCGTGCCTTGCGCAGCTTGTAAACGTGATTGCACCCATCATGACGAGAAACGGCGGAGGCGTTTGGGCGCAGACCATTTTCTATCCCATGATGCACGCAAGCACCTACGGGCGGGGAACAGCCTTAAGGCCCGTGATCGCGTCGCCTGTGTATGACTGCCGCGATTATGAAAACGTGCCGCTCGTCGACGCG
>CAMOIA010000094.1 GCA_946615785.1 uncultured Clostridia bacterium | reverse complement strand
AGCAAAAGCTCCCCACTCAGCTATTAATCTTAACACATTTGTAACAAAAAAACAAGAAAATCGAAATGAATGCACAAGGTTTTACATTTGTTTCCGGCAAAACCCGGTCTCCTTTCCGCAAACGCCCTTTCCGCTTTTCCCGCGGCATATTCCGGTTTACTGGAAGTACCTCTCCAGGATTCTGTCCGCCACATAAATGCCGCTCGCGGAGGCCTGGGAGAGCGAATGGGTCACGCCGCTGCCGTCCCCGATGATGAACAGCCCCCTGTGCAGGGTCTCAAGGTTCCCGTCCAGTTCGACCTCCATGTTGTAAAACTTCACCTCGACGCCGTAGAGCAGCGTGTCGTCGTTCGCGGTGCCGGGGGCAATCTTGTCCAGCGCGTAAATCATCTCGATGATGCCGTCCAGAATCCGCTTTGGCATCACCAGGCTCAGATCGCCCGGGGTCGCCGTCAGGGTCGGCGTGACAAAGGACTTGGCGATGCGGGAAGGCGTGCTCCGCTGCCCGCGGATCAGATCCCCGAAGCGCTGGATCATCACGCCGCCGCCCAGCATGTTGCTCAGCCGCGCGATGCTTTCGCCATAGCCGTTGCTGTCCTGGAAGGGCGATGTGAAATGCTTGGAAACAAGCAGGGCGAAATTGGTGTTCTCCGTCTGCAGGGAGGGATCCTCATAGCTGTGCCCGTTCACCGTCACAATTCCGTGCGTGTTCTCGTTCACCACCGCGCCGCGCGGGTTCATGCAGAAGGTGCGCACCAGATCCTGGTACTTTTCGGTTTTGTAGACGATCTTGCTCTCGTACACCTTGTCCGTGATGTGGCTGAACACCGCCGCCGGCAGTTCAACGCGCACGCCGATGTCCACGCGGTTCGATTCGGTCGGGATGCCAAGGCTCCGGCAGATGCCCTCCATCCAGCTTGACCCGCTGCGCCCGACCGAAGCCACGCAGACCGGCCCTGTGAATTCACCCTCCGGCGTGGTCAGCACATAGCCCGTTTCCGTTTTGGTGATTTCCCCCACCGGACAGCGGAAGTAGAAGTCCACCCGGTCCTTCAGTTCCTCATAGAGCGCGGAGAGAACCTTATAGTTGATGTCCGTTCCCAGGTGCCTCACGGACGCGTCCAGCAGGTGCAGATTGTTCTGCAGGCAGAGCGTCGCGAGGGATTTGTCCGCCGCGGCGTACAGCCGGGTGCCCTGCCCGCCGAAGCGCACGTTCAATTCGTCCACCTGGTGCATCAGCGCCATCGCCCGCTCTTTCCCGATATGCTGGTGGAGCGTGCCGCCGAAGGCCGTCGTGATGTTGTATTTGCCGTCTGAAAACGCGCCGGCGCCGCCAAAGCCCGTCATGATGGAGCAGGTGGGGCAGTGGACGCATTCCCGGATGGTCTTTCCGTCGATGGGGCATCTGCGTTTTTCAAGCACCGTGCCGGTTTCAAACACCGCCACGCGAACGGAAGGGTTTTTCTGTGTCAGTTCAAAGGCTGTAAAAATGCCGCCGGGGCCCGCCCCGACGATCAGCACGTCGTATTCTTTCAAGCTTCCTCACCCTCTTCCAGGGAAATTTCTGCAAGCACCTTCTCAAGCAGGCGGCATAAAGTCTTGCCCGAAGTTTCGGCTGCGGCCAGCACCTCTTCATGGGAATGCGCGCCTTTCGCGATTCCCGTTCCCATGTTTGTAATGCAGGAAACGCCCAGCACCTTCATGCCAAGGTAGTTTGCGACCGTCGCCTCCGGTACGGTGGACATGCCGACAGCGTCAGCGCCCAAAGTATGAATGGCCCGGATCTCCGCCGCCGTTTCATAGCAGGGGCCGGTAAAGAAGGCATAAACCCCTTCCTGAAGGGCAATGCCCAGGCTTTTTGCCGTCTGCCTTGTCACCGCCTGCAGCGCAGGGTGATATACCTGCGTCATGTCCGGGAACCGCGGTCCGAAGCGCTCGTCGTTTTCGCCGATCAGCGGATTGTTGCCGGAAAAATTGATGTGATCCGTGATCAGCATCAGATCGCCCGGCGCAAAGCCCGGATTGATGCCCCCGCAGGCGTTGGTCACAACCAGGCTTTCAACCCCCAGCATGCGCAGTACATAAATGGGAAACGTGATCTGCCGCATGGAAAGGCCTTCATAGTAATGGAAACGGCCCTGCATGACCACGACGGGCTTTTCATTCATGCGTCCAAAGACGAACCGCGCCGCATGGCCGGAAACCGCCGAAGGGGGGAAGCCCGGGATTTCCGCGTAGGGCAGGTATTCCTTTTCCTCCAGGCTGTCCGCGACGCCGCCAAGCCCGCTGCCAAGGATCACGGCGACTTTCGGGCGGCAGACGATCCTCTCCCGAATCAAACGGACAGCATTCATCACTTCATCATAAAACATGCCTATCGTCCTCCGCATTTTGTTCACGGCTATCATAGCACATCCCGCCGCGGAAAACAAATTTTTCTGTCCACTTGCTTTTGCCGGCGATTGGTCGGATAATAGGTGGGTATCACGGATGCCGACACAAAATGCCGGCGAACGAAAGGCGTTCTTTCCCATGAAAAAGCTTCTGCTGATCACACTGATCCTTTCCCTGCTCTGCGTACCTGCCCTGGCCGAGGAAAACACGGTTCCCGCCGCCCAGATGAACTGGGACGACGCCACCATCAGTGCTTTCGTAGCCGCGGGCTATGACGGCAACCACGCCACCGTCACGCTGCAGGACGGCAAGCAGTTCAAAATTCTCATTCCCGAAGGCTTTGAGCAGAGGGATGTAACCGAAGAAGAAAGCACCCGCGGCGTTGTCCTGGCCTTTGCGAATGCCGACGGCGCTGAGTTCTGCGTCCTGGACGTTCAGTTTGAAAACGCCGAAACCCTCTCTGAAGTCGCGAGTATCCTGGAAGGCAATGTCAGTACGCTGCAGCACCTCGTTCTCAACGGCACCGATGCACTGCTCGCCGGCGTGGAAGCGCAGGACTGCGTAAACATCTACATCGAGCTGGGCGGGCATCGCTTTGTGCAGATCGACTTCACGCCCGTCACCGGCAGCAATGCGCTGATCCCCTTCTTCATCGCCGCCATCCAGTTCTGACCAATCCGCCCGAAAACGCGAACCCGGAGGAAGCCCTCCGGGTTCTTTTTTGCGCCCGCTGCATATGGATCAGCCCGCTCAATCGCGGGACGGGGTGACATTTTTCATGCCGATGCTTTTCACTTTCTGTTTTTCAGCGCCGAAACAAGCGCCACCACGTCAAAAACGATCAGCACGGCGATCACTGCGGCAAAGCCGCCCGGCGACAGTTCGATAGAGTGAAACAGGGTCATATACCCCCGCCCGGAGGAATAGACGCTTGCGCCGTAAAGGCCGATGGCGACGGTAAAAATGATGCCGATCACGGCATGGGTCAGGGTGCTTTTTCTGGCATTTTCCGCCTGCTCGGCCTGGGCGTACGCCGCCTGCTGTTCGGCGGCTTCCTTTTCCTGCTTTCGTTCCTCGGCTTTCTTTTGTTCCTCTTCCGTCAGGGGCACGCCGCTCTCCATGCGCTTTGCAAGCGCTTCGTCCGTTTCCCGCTGTGCCCTGCGGCCCGCCTCCGCTTCCGTCTTCAGCGCTGAGGCAGCGCGGGCGCAGCGGTTGATCTTCTTGGCCATGACTGCCAGCGCAAGCAGGCCCAGGAAGGGAAAGAACAGCGCAAAAATGGGCAGGAACATGCTGCCTGCGCTCATCTCGAACCGGGCTTTGAACACCAGCGCGCACCCAGCGCACAGGGAAACAATCCAGCCGGCCAACACAATGAAAATGCCAAAACCGTTGACGCCGCTGCTTGCAGGCACGCTGGCGCAAAGCGCGATCCCGGCGATCATCATAAGATACCCAACCAGCACGGTGATCCAGGCGCGTTTGGCGCTTTTCCCTTTTTCCATCCCGCATTCTTCGCAGGCGTGCATATAGAATTCTCCCGGGAAGGTCGTGTCCCGCACGCCGGTATAGGGCTTCACGGTCACGGTGTCCTTGCCCGATACGGGGATGAAGCAAACGGTGGTGCATTCCTTTTCCCTGCCGCAGAGGCTGCAAACACGGGTATTAGCTCTTTTGGCCATGGAAAGGCACTTCCTTTCTTTCGTTTACCGGATAGGCATATCGCCGATCGGATGCTTTGCCAGCGGTTTTATTCCGCACCTTGCAGCTGCTTCAGCTTCTCCAGCAGCGCACCGTGTCCGGCGGGCGCCATGCCGAAGGCTGCAAACACGCCCAGGCCCATTTCCACCGCGGATACGCATACGGGCAGGGTTTTTATGTGGATCGACCCGCTGCCTGAAATCTCCCCGGCCAGGGCCTCCAGCGCCGCCTTTTGCTCCGGTGGTACCTTGCCGGAGGCCACCTGCAAATCGCTTAGCAGGATTCTGATTTCCTCCCCTGTCAGTTCCCCGCGCAGATCCACCCAATCCCCGGCAGGCACTTTTTCAGGGGAAGCGGGCGCAGGGGCAGCCGGCACTTGCCGGGCTGCCGGGGCTGCAAAGCTGCTCGAAACGGAAGGCGCTGCCTTGATTTCTTCCTTCGCCGCTTCCTTTGCGCTGATGCGCCTTCCGACCAGCAGGTACATCAGCAGATAAACGCCGACCGCAGCTGCCACAGCGCAGAGAAACATCCTATCCTCTGCCACATAGGCTGTCAGGCAATAGAGCATCACAGCGCCCATGGCGACAGCCGCCGGAATCGCGCAGACCAGCCGCGCTTTTTTACGCATCGTTTTCATTTCACATTCTCCTCCGTTTCTTCAGCGGCCGGCACTGGATAACTGGCCAGCATATATGCAACGGATGCCTTATCGTAATACAGGGCCGCAAGGGTCGCCCGGTCGATCACGCCGGTTTCCTCCAGGCCGTAATCCTTTTGCAGCAGCCTGATCGCCGCTTCCATATCACCGTCACACTCAGCGCCCCAATCCGCTTGGAGATATCCCCGGTCAATCAGCGCCTGCCGGGCCCGGTACACGCCGTTCCCGGCAGAACCGACGGACGCCTGATATCCATACCAGCCCATGATGCCGTTCACAAGCTCCTGCAGCTGTTCTGTGTTTCTGAATTCCGGCGGGTTCATCCAGAAATTGCCACCTCCATTGACCGAAACGCGGCCGCCGGGCACATTGGACTTGCTGACAGAGATTTCGAGGCTTGGATCCGACAGGCAATAGGCATAGAAGTCAATGCGTGTGGCGTAGCCGGTCACGGTTTGCCCACCGCCCTGGTAGGTGCCGTGAGCCCTGAAAGTCTGCTTTACCACCAGCAGGATATCCGCCTGGTCGGGATCAGCCACAAAAAGGATCGTACCCCCGGAAGCGTCTTTGATATTCTGGATCCATGTATTCAGGTATCGGGTGATGGAATCGACCAGCCCCTTATCCGCAACCTTGAACATACCCTGCCGGGCAATGCCCACCCAGCAGTCCGGATGCGTTACCATGAACACATTCAGCGGTTTCCCGTGGCCGGGTGCATAGCGGTGGTCGCAGTCGTTCCAGTTTGTGTCCACATGAAGGTCGAACTTTTCAGCCAGGTAATCGTAGGTTCGATACGCAAGGTCATTGGTGCTTCGGTGCAGACCGGGGTCGCGGCCCGTGTCTTCGCCCAGGGCGCAGGGCAGCAGCTGGCAAAGGGCCAGTATCAGGGCGATCAGCGTAAGCTTTTTCATGAACCGGTTCCTCCTTTATTTGATTTCTGCAGATCGGATCACGTGTTCTGCAAGGCCGCAGGCCTCCTCCCCTGTAAGCATCAGCGCCAAGGCTGTTCTGCCACTGCCGATCACATAAAATGCCATCGGCCCGCCGGAAACCGTGCCTTTGATCACCGCCGCTTTTTTCCCGCCGATCGAAACCATTTTTGTATTGGGTTCCACCTTCGTGGATTTGGGCAGGGCGGAGGCGGCGATGCTTTGGGCTGCGCTGTCGGCATAATCAAAGTCCAGGGCATAGGCCCTTGCCATGATGATGCTGTTTGCATCGGCAGGGTTGAAAAAGACCACGCCGGTTGACTGCTCCATGGTGCTGTAGTTTTCCGGGTATTCCAGGGAAAACTGCGGGCCTTCCCAGCGCAGGAAACCCTCCGCGCCTTCCGCCGGCGCGCTGCCGAGCAGCTCCAGAGAATCCAGGAAATCCTGCTCCAGGGCGATGGCCGCAGCGCCGACCAGCACGAAGGACACCATGTGCCTCTCCCCTGTCAGCACGGTCATCACCGCGTCCAGACCGCCCGTGCGCCAGGTGCCGTAAGCGCGGAAACCGTGCAGCGCCCCTGACCGGATCAGGTCGTATTGCCCGTTCAGCGCAAGGTTTTTGCCGGAATAGCCCGCAGTCATGCTCTCGACAGCAGGCGCGTCCTGCTCTGCGTCCCCGGTGAAATTCACCGCGTCGCTGATCACGCAGAAGGTAAGTACCGCGCCTCTGCCGTCCGGCGAGGCCAGCACAATATCGCCGTTTTCGGCCATATCGCAACTC
>CAMOIA010000093.1 GCA_946615785.1 uncultured Clostridia bacterium | reverse complement strand
GTCGTTCCATTCGATCACCGGCGGGAAAAGATCGGATTGAGTGCGGATCCGATCCGTTTCAAGGCCGGATACTTCCCGAATGGCAAGGTCGCTAAGCCTGACAAGGTACAGTGTCCGCGCCTCCGCCTTCCCCTCCTCGGCGCTTTTTTGCGTCAGCAGGATCAGGTACTGCCCGTCCGGGGAAAGCCGTGCCGTCAGGATCGCCTGATACGGCGCTCCCGCTTCCGGATCGGCGGCCCAGGCGTCGACGGACTCGGAGAGGGCCTTCCCGTCAAGGCAAAGGAGGGTTCCGTCGTTTGCGATCACGACATGCCTCCTGATGCCCTCGTAATCTTCGCTCAGGTTTACGCACAGAAAGGCGAAGGCCTCCCGGCTCAGGCTGCCGGGCCTTGCCAGGACGACGGCGAAATTGGACTTTGCCGAATACAAAAGACGGTTGGCGTTCCAGTATTTCATGGGCAGGGCATAGGAACGGTTATCGTAGTGCCATACGCCGTCCGCCTGATGCATCCGGACGATCCCGGCGACATCCATCTGTTTCTTTCCGTCCCGAAGGCAGATGATATCGCCGTCCGCCGTTTCAAAAAGACCGGGCCAGTAAGTGTAGTCGCTGAAAGAGCCGCAGAGTTGCGTTTCCAGGGTTTCAAGATCGCAGCGGTAAAGACAGGTCATGAAATCGTTGCCGGTCTGGTACGTCATGTAATACAGGGATTGGCTGTCGGCGGAAAAGCAGGCCGTCGTGACCGCGCCGGCGCCGGGCTGCATGATTTTGTTCGGGTACGTGGCCGTCAGGATCACCTCGCCCGTCTGCAGGTCGATCACGACGGGGTCGTATTCAAAACGCGCGTTGACCACCGTGGACTGAACGTTCAAGACGGCGGCGTACCGTCCGTTCGGCGAATAGACGAAGCCCTCGCTGCCAAGCAGATGGGAAAGCGGGGTCTGCATGAATCGGGCGAGGTTGCCGTTTTCATCCGGAACCCCACGGGCGGAAGGATACAGAATATGGTATTTGCCGCCGTACCAGGAGACGGACAGCATGCCGTTTGCCGCGATCAGGCCGGAATCGCCTGTGGGGGAAAGGGACAGCCAGTACAGATCCAGTTCAGCAAGCCGCGCTTCGATGACGGCGGAGGGGTTCTTCGGCGCTTCCTGCCCGTTCAGGGCCCAGAACGCATCCGGAATGTCAAAATCCGCCGCTGTGATCGCCGGAAATTCTGCCTGCTGAAGGATAAGCTCGCCGGAATCAAATGCTTCGTCCAGGGCGCTACGCTGCGCGGAAGGCTCGGAAAGCGCCTCGGGGCCTGCGACTTCACCGGCCAGGGCCTGCCAGGCCTGCGCTTTTTCCGCATTGCCCGCCTGCTCATACAGATAGGCCGCTGAAGCGGCGACGGAGGACAGATCCGCCCCGCAGACCTCCGCGAAAAGCGAATGCTCCTCAAAAGCGTCCAGATCCGAAAGAAGCGCGTCGGCGCGGCATTGCAGGAGCCAAGCCTCGCCGCAGAGCGGATCTTTGGCAAGAAGGCCGCCGAGAATGGCTTGAGCCCCGTCGGTGTCGTCCTTTTCAAGGCGCGCACGGGCCTCCAGAAGGAAGGGAGCTTGATTTTCAGGATCCAGCCTTTGGGCCAGCTGACAGCAGGCGATCGCCCTGTCCGCGTCTCCCTGGGCAAGGAAAGCTTCCGCCTTCTCCATCATGTCGGAAAAACCGTCCGCGTGCGCAGGTACAAGGCCTGCGATCAGCAAAGCAGTCAACAGCAGGGCCAGCCATTTTTTCGGCATTGTGTTCGACGCTCCTTTGTCTGTGGGTTTGCCGGTTCAGTATACCATACCGAAGGGCGTAAATCCACCTGTTTTGCGTTCCGTCATTTAGCGTGCGCGGTCAATTTGAAAAAACCGGCTGCATGGTGCCGTGACGTCCGGCGGCAGAAAAAAGCCGCCTCCCCTGTGAACGGGAGACGGGCGGTCGACAGGTCATTCGGTTTTCTTTTTGTGAAAGCTGAGCTTATTCTCGGTGCCGTTTTTCAGCCGCACCAGGTTCGTGCGGTGCCGGTAGAAAGCCATGGCGGCAATCGCAAGCGCCCAGAGTCCCTCCGGAACGCCGACGGTGAGAAAGACCAGAACGGCAAAGGTGCTTACCAGGCTCAGGCTGCCGACGGAGACGTATTTCGTCGCGGCGATGAAAAGCACGCAGACCGCGCAGGCCACGGCGCCCTGCCAGAAGAAGGTGCACAGCACCACCGCCGTGCTGCAGGAGATGCCTTTTCCGCCCTTGAAGCCGTAATACACCGGCCAGTTATGGCCGATCACGGCGAAGAGCCCTGCGCCAAGGCCGCCGACATAGCCTGCGATCCACCGGCCGATGAAGATGGCGAGCGCGGCTTTGGCAAAATCGCACAGGAAGGTGATCAGCCCTTCCTGCAGCCCCACGGTGCGCAGAACGTTGGTTGCGCCGGTGTTTTTGCTCCCCTCGCTGCGGATGTCGTGTCCCTTTTTCTTCCCGATCAGGATGCCCGGGGAAAAGCTGCCGATCAGATAGGCGATGACCGCGGTCAGCGCCAGCTTTCCGATATCCAGCCAGGTCATGATCGAATCTCCTCCTTGTTTTTCTCCCGCAGGTCAAATCGGATGGGCGTTCCCTCGAACCCGAAGGCCTTGCGGATACAGTTTTCAAGGTAGCGCTGGTAGGAAAAGTGCATCAGTTCCGCGTCGTTGACAAAAAGCGCGATGGTGGGCGGGCAGGTCAGGGGCTGTGTGGCGTAGTAGATTTTCAGGCGTCTTGAGCCCATCAGGGGCGGCTGGAGGGACATCTGCGCGTCCCCGAGCACGTCGTTGAGCGCGCCGGTGGTCACGCGGCGGGCATACTGGTCGTAGGCCGCAGCGGCTTCCTTCAGCACCAGGTTCGTTCTCTGCCCTGTGCGGGCGCTGATGTAGAGCACGTTTGCGTAGTCCATGAATCTCAGGTCGCTGAGCACCTGGCGGCGGTTTTTTTCAAGCGTGCCGGTCTCTTTTTCCACCGCGTCCCATTTGTTCACAATCACAACGCAGGCCTTGCCCTCGTCGCGGATGAGCCCGGCGATTTTCGCGTCCTGCTCGGTCACGCCGTCGTTCGCGTCAATGAGCAGAAGCGCCACGTCGCACCGCCTGATGGCCGCGAGCGAGCGGATGACGCTGTAGCGTTCAAGGCTCTCCGCCTCGATCACCTTTTTGCGCCGGATGCCCGCGGTGTCGATGATGTTGAAGCGCCTGCCGCCGGGCGCTGTGAAGGGCGTGTCGATGGCGTCCCTTGTGGTGCCCGGAATGTCGGAGACCATGGTCCTTTCCTCGCCCAGCAGCCGGTTGCAGAGACTGGATTTCCCCACGTTCGGCCGTCCCACGACAGCCAGCTGGATCACATTTTCGTCCTCGTCCTCGCCCTCTTCCTTCGGGGGCAGCGCCTTCACGATTTCGTCCAGCAGATCGCCAAGGCCCAGCATGTTCGTGGCGCTGATCGCAATGGGATCGCCAAGACCCAGGGCGTAGTAATCGTAGGTTTCGTTCGTCAGCCCTGCGTGGTCCACCTTGTTGACCACGAGCAGCACTGGCTTTTTCGTACGGCGCAGCATATTCGCCACGTCCTCGTCATCCGGCACAAGGCCGCTTCTTGCGTCGACGAAAAAGCAGATTACGTCCGCCGTATCCATGGCGATGTTTGCCTGGTAGCGCATTTGCTTCAAAAGCACGTCGTCGCTCTTCGGGTCGATGCCGCCGGTGTCGATCAGGGTGAACCTGCGGCCGTTCCATTCGGTATCGGCGTAAATGCGGTCCCTGGTGACGCCGGGCGTATCCTCCACGATGGCGATCCTGTGCCCGGAAATGCGGTTGAAAAAGGTGGATTTGCCGACGTTCGGCCGGCCGACGATGGCCACAAGCGGTTTGTTTTTCATGATTTCAAATTCCTGTTCTTGTCGGTTCAGGCGGGGCTGCCTTTGACGGCGTCGTAAAACTCGTCCCCGCCCGCGCCCACGAGCGTAAGTTTCGCAGGCAGGCGGCTTCGAAGCTCTGCGACGGTCATGTTGTCCAGCAGCATGTCGCCTTCCTGGCGCAGCACGCCGGCGTTTAAAAGAATTTCGTCGGTGTCCGCGTCCTTTAACTGTTCCGTGATGTCCTCCCCGGTCAGAAGCCCGCTCACCGTGACGGTTTCCCCGAAGAAACGGTTGACGATCGGCTGCACGGTCCAGTCGACGCCGGACGGGGCGTATTTTTCTAGCCAGCGCCGCATGGACGGGGCGACGGAGACGCCGCAGGCCACGAGGATCCTGCGCTTTTCCCCGACGGGATGGTCGTCAAGCCGCCTTGCGATCGCCATTTCCTCTTCAAACCGGCGCAGCATGCCCACCCCGTTTTCAATCTGGGGATAGTCCTCATACGCTTCGTCGGGCGGTACGGGAAGCTGCGCGATGCAGTAAAACTCGTCCGCCGGGAACACAAGGCGCGTGCCCCGCTCTTTCAGAAAGCGCTTCTGCCAGCTTTCCGCCTGCGCGATCACCCTGCACGCTTCATCCCGCGTATAGGGGCGAAGGTCGGGAAGGCCTTCCCGGAACCGCGTCAGCCCCACCGGCACCAGCGCAACGCTCAGCACATGCTCGCCGAAGGCCGCAAGGTCGAAAAGCGTTTTTTCAAGCTGGTCCCCGTCGTTCCACCCGGGCACCAGCACCACCTGGCTGTGGAAACGGATGCCGGCGTCCGCGATGCGATGAAGCTGGTCCATCAGCATGGCGGCGCGTTTTGTGCCCATCAGCTTTGCGCGAAGGGCCATGTCCGTCGCGTGGACGGAAATGTAAATGGGCGAGGGCCTGCGCTTTAAAAGCCGGGCAAATTCGCGCTCGGAAAGGTTTGTCAGCGTGATGTAATTGCCCATCATCAGGGACATGCGCCAGTCGTCGTCCCGCACGTAGAGTGTGTCCCGCAGGAAGGGGCGCATCTGATCCACAAAACAGAACACGCAGTGGTTGGCGCAGAGCATGGGCTTGCAGAGCATGCTCTCGTCCATCCGCAGCCCAAGGGGCTCCCAGTCCTCTTTCTCAAAACAAATATGCTCTTCTTTTCCGTCCGGATGGCGCACCAGGATGTCCATATGGCGTTCGGCGGTGAGGGCCTGATAGTCGATCTCGTCGAGCACGTTTTCCCCGCCAATGGAAATGATTTCATCCCCGGCGCGGAGGCCGTGACGGTACGCCGTCCCCTCCCTGTCCGCTTCTACGATCCTGTGAGCCATGGAAACCTCCCCGTAAATCAGGTTCATTATCCAACATACAGGGCCAAAAGTCAAGGCGGGGGGCGGTTTCGCGCATCAGCTGTCAAGGTTCCGCATCCACCGGCCGCTGATAAAGGTCATGCCGAAGAGGACGAACAGAAGCAGGTTGTGCCCGATCATGCAGCCCCAGGCGCTCACAAGCCCCATGGAAAGAAGGCGCGTGGTCACGAACGTGCCAAGGATCCTCACGCCCCACATGCCGGCAAGGCTGAAGAGAAGCGGAAGTTTCGTATCGCCGCAGCCCTGCATCATGCCTTCGACCACGATGGGCACGCCGTAGAACGGCTCCGAAACGGCGACCATTTTCAAAACCCTCGTGCTGAGGGCGATCACGGCTTCGTCGGCTGAAAACAGGCGCACGAGGGGTTCGGCGAACAAAAAGAGCAGCGCGCCCGAAACGATCATCAGCCCGATCTCAAGCGGCAGCATGGCGTTCCCGAGCCGTTTGAGCTCGTTTCGGTTTTTCGCGCCGAAGGCAAAGCCCGCAAGGGTGGCGGCGGCCGTCTGCATGCCCCAGCCGGGAATGTAAAAGGCCGATTCCACGGTGTTGGCGATGGTATGCGCCGCCGTGCTGGTGCCGCCGAGCGCATTGATGAGCGACGCGAACACCACATACCCGAGCGAGGTGCCAAAGCGCTGCACCATGTTCGGCATGGCGACGCGGAAGCAGGGCGTAAGGATCGCCTTGTCCGGCGAAAAGCGCCGGCCCCTTGGCGAAATGTCCGGATGGCGCCACAGCGCAAGGAAAATGAGCGTTCCGCCGAGCGCGTAGGCAACGGCGCTTGCAAGCGCCGCACCGTGAACGCCGAGGCCCGCGCCGAAGACCGTGACGCCAAAGACCTGGCGGGTTTCGTAAATCAGAAAGAAGTTCAGGACCACGTTCGCCGCGTTGACCAGGATGCCAACCCGCATGGGCGTGCGCGTGTCGCCCGCGGCCCGAAGCACGGTGCCAAGGATGATGGACGCGGCGCGAAAGAGCATGGGGGCGTAGAGAATGGCGAAATACCCGGACGCGAGCGGCCGTATGGCGGGATCGACCTGCATCCAGACAGGCACGGCGGGGGAGAGGGACACGGTGATCAGGGTGAAGAGAAGCCCTGCGATCAGGGTGACCGTGCAGGCCTGGGCGGCGGCGTATTTGGCCTTTTCCGTTTTGCCCGCGCCGCGGGCCTGGGCGATCAGGGCCAGGAACCCCACGCCGAGGGCG
>CAMOIA010000092.1 GCA_946615785.1 uncultured Clostridia bacterium | reverse complement strand
GACGGCGTTCAGGAAGGTGGTTTTGCCGGCGCCGGAGCCGCCGAGCAGAAGCACCATATGGCCTTGCGGAATGCTCATGTGGATGTCCCGAAGCAGCGTCTGTTTCTGGAAAAACTCCCGGACTGTGCGTTCCCTCAGGTTGACGGTCAGTCCTTCGTCCATCACCTTCGCGCTGCCGGAGGTGGCGAGGCGGGCCATTTCTTCCCGCAGATCCTCAACCTTCCACTCCGGCTGGTACCGGGGGTCGAAGCCCCAGATCAGCGCGGGGATCCACTGAACATAGGGGATAAAGCACAGGAACATCCAGCGCTTCTTCAGCCCGTATACCTGGATCAGCCCGCTCCAGATGCGGATACCGTACACGAATTCGGTAATGGTAAGCGGAATGACGGCTACGAGGACGAGCAGGAACTGCACACCCAGCGCTTCCTGCGCGGCTTCGCTTTCGGGCAGCTGCATGGTAAGCAGTATCACGTTCATGACCAGGCCGAACAGGATCGACAGCGCGTCGATCACGCTGTATACCCGTCCCTCGGGCTCGCGGCCCGCGCACCGGGACAGCTGGTATTCCCTGGCGCACGGAATGAGCGCCCACCAGGGCTTGAGGCCGGATTTTGAAAACAGCCGCCACATGCCCGTGATCCTGAGGGCGGCGAGGATCACGAGCAGGATGTCGGCTGAGCCGAACATCACTTCGAGCACCTGGTTCAAGACAAAGTTCATCTGAGGCATCCTCTTTTCTGAATTGGAAGTTGCGCCATGGGTGAAGCACATCAAAACGGCAGATCACCCGGGACCGTTTTTTCACGGCGTTTCCGGCACGGTCGACTGTTCCCCTGCCTGTTCCTGGAATCGAGCGGCCCGTACAGGACACGGGACATAATTATACTCTTATATTATATCATAAAACACAGCCGAAGGATAACAAAAAAGAAGCGGATTTTCCGCTTCCTGAAAAAAACAAAAAGAATTCTGAAAAAAGTCCGCACAGGCGCGTTACAGCGCCTTCCATTCGCTTTTCAGGATCGAATGCCACACCTCGTCGCAGATTCCCAGATTGTTTTTTCCGGCCTGCCGCCAAATGCCTTCCAGCTTCATGCCCGCTTTTTCCATCACCCGTCCGGACTTTGGATTGTTCGCGTCGTGGCAGGCTGCGATCCGGTTCAGCCCGGCGTTGTCAAAGAGATAGCCGATCACGGCTTTCAGGGCTTCCGGCATGACGCCGCGTCCCCAGAAGGCACGGCTCATGCAGTACCCGAGGTCCGCCGCTTCCGTTTCCTCGTTCAGCTTCACCACGGCGATACTGCCGATGACGCTGCTGTTTTCTTTCCACTCGATGGCCCAGTTGAAATAGCCGCCGTCCGCGTAACGCGCGGCCCAGTCAGAAAGCACCATCCGGGTCACGTCGCAGTTTGCGTGCGCGGGCCAGGTCAGAAAGCGCGTCACTTCGGGATCAGACGCCCAATTCCGGTACATGTCCTGGGTGTCGCCGACCGTGAAGGGCCTTAAAACGAGCCGGTCGGTCTCGATGCGCTGCGTGCCGCATTTTATCATGAAATCACCTCGTAAATCCGCAGGGGAAAAACATGCGCCTGCCGGCGCGCCGCTTTTTAAGATCGCTCAGGGCATGCTTCGGTTTGCCTGTCTTCAAGGGGTTTCCGTTTCTGGTTCCATCGGCGGGATGCCGATAAATCCGCTCTGGTTTTGTTCGCTGTAGAGAAAATAATCCTTCAGTTCGTCCGGCATTTCGTCCAGTTCAAACAGATGCGCCCACATCCGCATATCCTCCGTCAGTGTCTCCGTCGGCGTTCCCGGAAGGTACAGGCGCATTATATCGCCTTCGCTGAGGCCGTACGGCTCGGAAGCGATATAGCGGACGCCGTCTTCAATGCTTTCCTGCCCGGGCTGCTCCGCCGGGGTCAGCCGGTCGATCCGGATGGACAGGGCATTCGCGTCCGCAAAGGACATTTGTCCGCTGAATACGCAGGTGTAAACGGTGCCGTTCGGGTAGGCTTCTTCGGCGTCGCCCATTTCGCTGTCGTGGAACACGCCTTTGAAGCTGCCGTCGGCCTCGATCTGCATTTCCGTGGACCAGGCGCCTGCGCCGCTTGAAAAGCACCACGCAAGGCCTGCGAGCTGTTCAAAGGATACCTCTTCGGCTTCCTCCCCGGCGGCGGGGTCGTTTCCCATGGTCAGGGTGTGGTCCCGCAGGTTTTCCCATGCAAGACGGTTCAGCGGGTCGTACATAACCGCGTCCATTTTTTCCGCAAGGCCCGCGTCCGCGAACAGGGGGCGGTTTGCTTCCCAGTCCTTCAGGCAGTCGTCCAGCAGCGTAAGCACCGTGTCAAAGCCGGCCTGGGCCGCCGCCTGCGTATCTGCGTCGAGGCTCTCAAAGCCGGAGAGCATATTGGCGCGCAGCGCCTCAACATCGGGATTCCAGAGTTCGTATTCCACCGCGAAAGCGCAGACCTTTTCGGCGGCGAGTGCCGTTTTCAGGGAAGCGCCGGCGCTGCCGGCTTCCACGGAAGCAAGGGTGCTGAAATACTTTTCGGCAAATGCTTCCTTTGAGGGCGCCGGCAGGGGTTTTGGAACGTCGGAGCCGGGTGTTTCGGGGGGCGCTTCGCGCAGGCTGCCTTCGGCAAGCGCGCAGGCGCCAAAGAAAATGGAGAGGAGCAGGAACCATGCAAGAATCTTCTTCATTATTTTCCTCCGTCATCTGATACGGTCGGTTTGATCATGCGACGCATGACACAGGGTATTATGGACAGGAAAGGCGCGGACTGTCAAGCGGACAGGGGCGGAAAGAAAGGCTGAATACGGAAAATGTTACATTTGGTTCTGCAAAAGCCATTTGCGCTGCCCCGACCGATTCGGGCGGCCGCTGCGGCAGGGGCCGCGGGATGGGCGAAAAACGGTTGCAAAAGAAGGGCGCCTGCCTTAAAATGGAATCAACCGGCAAATCCGGCAAAGAAATACAGCGGAGGAATCAAAATGAAAAAGCTTCTGTCTTTCCTGCTGGCAGTCACGATGCTGATGGCATGTTTGCCAGTCCTTTCGGAAACAGGCGATTCATCTCAGCTGCCGAATCGGGGCTCGGAATCGGACCTGGAAAACCTGCTCAGCAGCGGAAACATGGTTACCACCATTCTCACAACGCCGTTTTACGAGGGCGTTACGGATGAAGACAGCGCCGGCGAGGCGCTGGAAACGGTGCTGGAGCAGCTTGGCGCGGACGAAAGCACGCAGCTGATGATGGACTCCGTTTATACGACTGAAGACCTGACCTACTATACCTTCCGCCAGATGGTGGGGGACGTGATCGTCGAAGGCGCCTCCGTGAAGCTGATCGCGGATCCGAACGGCACGGCGGTCTGTGTGGTATCAAGCCTCCTGTCTGGTCTTGACGGCGCGGCGCTTGAAGCTGTCGATCTGACCGAGGAAGAGGCGGAAAGCATCGTCGCGGAAAGGATTCAGGAACAGCCGTCCGAGGTGAAAAAAGGCATGAGCCATCAGGCGGTCGTCCCGTTCGGCGATGAAAGCCGGCTGGTCTGGGTGGTTTATACGGACAATTATTTCACCGACGTGGACGTGGGGTACCTGGCCCATTATGTCAGCGGGAGCGGAGAATATCTCGGCGCCACCCTGATCGCCACGCCCTATTCCACTGACGTGGAAACCAACAGCATTGCCGAGCTTGTTTTCATGGGCATGGAGAGCGATGTCTGGAGCGGAGAGGTGACGCTGTTTGACGGAACGAAGCGCTACCTTGCCGTGCCGGTCATGAAGGACGAAGAAGGAAACACCTATCTTGGCGATCTGCAGCGCAGGATCATCTGCGTGGATTACAGCGCCTGGGAAAACCAGGAAGAAATCGAAATGCGCACCATGCAGGACGGCCGTTTCGACGACGGCGAACTGTTGATCTATGAAAGCATCATCCGGGCATGGGATTTTTACAACGAGATCGGCTGGCCCGGCGGGGACGGAAAGGGAACGCCCATCATGCTGAAAATGGACATGGTGGACGAAAACGGAGCGCCCATCCATAACGCGTATTACAGCAATATGTATGCGGGATTCCAGACGTTCGCCTTTAACCGGGACGACAGGGACGGCGAAACGATGGACGTGATCGGCCACGAGTTCACACACTGCGTTACGACCACGATTTCGGTGGACGCACCCTATAAGAATGACTGCGGCGCCATCAACGAAGCGCTCAGCGATATCATGGGAAACTTGATGGAGGAAATGCTCGGCGCGTCGGACGATCCGGACTGGCTGATCGGCGAAGCGGCGAAAAATCCGGCCTGGATTCTGCGCTGCATGAGCAACCCGCACCTGTATTGCCAGCCGGAGCATGTCTGGGACGTTTATTACACCCCCGCGGTGGAGGTTGGAAACGATTTCAACGACATGGGCGGCGTTCACACCAATTCGTCGCTTCTGAACCTGATCGCCTGGCGGCTGCACGAGGCCGGGATGGCGCCGGAGGATGAATTCGATTATATGATGAGCGTCATCCTGGCCATGACCGGCACCATTACCTATCCGGACCTGGCGGTTCTTCTGCCCTGGTGCCTTGAGAAGGCGGGCCTGGACGAATACATGGAAACCCTTCGGAAAGCCATCGACGAGACCGGCATTGCCGAAATCATCCCGAAGACAATCCCGCAGGGCTACATCATGGTCACAGCGTCCATTCCCGGGGAACCGCCGATCGTCGGCGGTGATCTTCGCCTGGTCGTCGAAAACGAAGCAGGCGGGTACGTGACTGAATGCTGGCCGGATTGCCGTCTGCACTCCTTCGTGCTGCCGCTGCCGGCGGGCACGTATGCGTTCCGGCTGATTGAAGTGGAAAGTGAGCGGATCTGGAACCTGACGGATGACGGGTGGATTGAGATCACCGACCTTTCCGCGGACGAACAGCCGGCCGTTACGTGCTATCCCTTTGAGGAGGGCTATTTCTATAGCCTTCCGCTGGACGGCCTGACGGAAAACACGGCGGCCGACGCGGCCTGACAGATGAGATAACCGCAAAGCGCGGGCCCTACCGGGAAACCGGCAAAGGCCCGCGCGTTTTTGCGTCTGAAAAGGTATGACAATGCTGTTATTATAAAAGGGAACACGCGTCACGGACGGATGGCGGCCTTGATGAAGTTGTCGGTGTGGTGCTCCATCATTTCGCTGACCCTGTCGAAGTCCTTCATATCGAAAACCTTCGTTACGCCGGTGAATTTCCAGATTCCCTTTTCCAATAGCTCCATGCAGCGCCGGCACAGGCCCGCTTCGTAATCGATCCGGCGCTCGTGGCAGTTGATGGTGGTGATCGCCTTGAAATTCCAGAGCTTATAGTCGATGGAGCGGGGCCCGTCGTTGTGATAGCCGCCGATGCCGAGCCTTCCGTGCGCCTTCACCAGCTCACCCGCCAGCTGCAGGCCGTCTTCGGTGCCGGCAAATTCCATCACGGTGGGGATGCCGGGGGCGAACACGTTGGCGTTGTCTCCGCTGCGGGTCAGGTCCGCCTTGCCGATGGTCTCGAAATTGCTGCGGTACATTTCCGGAATCTCATCCGGAAGATAGGTCTCGGTCGCACCGAATCGTTTCGCGTTTTCCAGAGCTTCCGGCCGTTTGTCGATGGCGATGATGTCACCGTACCCCATGGCTTTGAACAGGGCGATCGTGCCAAGACCCATGTAGCCGCAGCCCACGACGGCGACCGTGTCGCCCAGGGTTTCAACGGGCAGCTTCATGGCGGCGGAAAGCAGGCAGGCCAGGGGCTCGGAGATGGCGTCCTCGTCTTTCAAACAGTCCGGAACGTGCGCCGTTTTTTTCGGGGAAACCACGATGTATTCCCTGTAGGCACCGCCGCCCAGGCCGGTTACGCGGTCGCCGGCCTTGAAGCCTTCCACGTTTTTGCCCACCTCGGCAACCACGCCGACGGCTTCGTGTCCCAGGATGTCGCCTTCCTTAGCGGTCGCCCAGGGGTACCATTCGGAATGGCACATCCCGGTCAGGGTCACCTTCACCAGCATTTCGTCGTCGCTGTAGTCGGGAATGGGCACCTCGATAATCCTGCTCTTCCTCGGACCCGCCATGACCATTTGCCGCATCGTACCTTCCATCGTCTTCGCTCCCTTTCGTTTGGCTGATGCCATTATGATACAGCCTTCAGCGCGTTTTCATCAGAACAGAAACGACGGGAATCTGGACAAAAACGCTGTATATTGCTATAATCCAGGCAGAAACTCCTGAAAGGATGGATCGGTATGGCCCTGCTGCTGGTCGGCGCGTCCCCGAGTCGCCTGATGGATCATGAACTGCACAGCCACGATTGCTATGAGATCATCGTCAATACCGAAGGCGAAGGCACGGCGGAAATCGGCGGGCGGGAATATCCGTTTTCGCCCGGGTCGGTTCATGTGATCCCGCCGGGAATGCCGCATCGAAAAACCGCGCCGGACGGGTTCAGGGATATCTATCTGCGCACGGATACCCTGAAATGCGCCGGCGTGCCCATCAAAAAAGAGCAGGTTCTTTCAGAACCGCTGATCCTTTCCGACGACAGCTGCCATACGATGACCGGCCTTCTGAC
>CAMOIA010000091.1 GCA_946615785.1 uncultured Clostridia bacterium | reverse complement strand
GCGCGGGTGATGAAGGTCAGTGCACCCGGCTGGACGAAGCCCTCACGCAGGCGGGCTTCCAGGTGAACGAAACCGTGACCGGCATGTACAAGAATAACCTGGACAAAGTGCCCGTGGCCAAAAATACCATGGACAATACCACGGATATGACCTACTACATCGGCGAATTCCCCCAGAGCTACTATACCAGCGCCATCACCGGCAGCTATTCCGCCTATCATGACGCCGCCATTCTGGTGTTTGGCCGTCAGGGCGGCGAGGGCATGGACTTCTGCACCAACCTCAAGGCCGCCGTGGAAAGCGGCGCCACCGGAATGCAATCGGGCGTGGCGGAAACCGCCAATTATCAGCCCGGTCAGCATCAGCTGGAGCTGAGCCAAGAGGAAAAGGAACTGCTGGCCCATGCGGAAGCCAACTTCGATCGGGTAATCGTGGTGATCAACAGCGCCAATGTGATGGAAGTGGGCTGCCTGCGGGACGATCCCCAGGTGGACGCCGTGCTGTGGATGTCCTATCCCGGCTCACGGGGCACCGTGGCCCTGGCCAATATCCTCAAGGGCGATGTGAACCCCTCCGGCCACACCGTGGATACCTGGATGGTGGATATGACCGCCGATCCCACCTTTCCCAACACCTCCGCCGAAAAGTATCTGAACGTTTCCAAGACCAACGCCATGGGCGACAGCTACGTGGTGGAATATGAAGAAGGCATTTACTTCGGCTATCACTACTACGAAACCGTATTCGCTGACGGCGGCACCTTTACCGTGGAGGGCCAAACCGGCAAATCCTATGAAGAAGCAGTGGCCTATCCCTTTGGCCATGGCCTGAGCTATACCACCTTCGAGCAAAAAATCAAGGAAGCCAAGGCCGACAAGGGCCAGATCAGCCTCACCGTTACCGTGAAAAACACCGGCGCCGTTGCGGGCAAGGACGTGGTGCAGGTTTACTACCATGCGCCTTACACCAAAGGCGGCATCGAAAAATCCGCCACCGTGCTGGCCGCGTTTGAAAAGACCGATCTGCTTCAGCCCGGCGCTTCCGCCGATTACAAGCTCTCCTTCCCCATTGAGGACATGGCCTCCTATGATTATCTGACAGAAAAATGCTATGTGCTGGACGCGGGCGAATACAAGATCACCGTGAACAAAAACGCTCACGAGCCCTACGGCCAGGACTGCGAATGGACGTATAAGGCCGACCGGAAGATCGTTTACGGCGCATCCAATCCCCGCCAGTCCGAAATCGATGCCCAGAAGGGCGAGACCCGGAACCTTTCCGAAGCGGCCAGGGCTGCGCTGACCGTGCAGGCTGCCGTGAACCGGTTCGATGATCTGAACGATCACTTCGTGCCCTATACACAGGCCAAGGGCGGCTTCAGCACCGCCTTCACCCGGGCAGATTTCGCCGCCTCCTTCCCCACTGCGCCTACGGAAGCCGATCTCACTGCTTCCGAAGCCACCCTCAAAAAGCTGGGTGACTATACCCCGGATTATTACACGGAGGGCGAAGCGGCGCCCGTCACCGGCGCGGATCAGGTCTGGACCGCTGTGGCGCTGCGCGGCGCGCCCTACGATGATCCCCGCTGGGACATGATGCTGGATCAGATGACCGGCAAATCCATGAGCAAGCTGATCTACGCCGGCAACCAGGGTACCCCCTCAGTAAAGAACGTGGGCCTGCCCGCCTCCAAGGCCACGGACGGCCCCGCGGGCCTGAAGCAATACGGCGGCCTGGGTTTCGGCACCAGCGGCAACTTCAACTGCTCCTCCACCCTCACCGCTGCCACCTGGAATGTGAAGCTGGCTGAGGAATTCGGCCGAAGCGTTGCCAACGAAGCCCTGCTGGCCAAGATGAATGGCTGGTACGCCCCCGGCTGCGATCTCCATCGCTCCGCCTTTGGCGGCCGCGGCTTTGAATACTACTCCGAGGATCCACTCATCAGCGGCAGAATCTGCGCCGCCACCGTAAAGGGCTGCGCGGCCCTGGGCCTGACCTGCTACGCCAAGCACTTCCTGCTCAACGATATGGACCGCCACCGCATCGACAACGGTTTCGTGGTCTGGTGCAACGAGCAGGCACTGCGCGAGAATTACGCCCGCGCTTACGAGATCCTGGTGAAGGAGCCCACCGTCACCCTGAAATATCTGGATAACGGCGAAGTGGCCTACACCACCGCCCGTGCATGCACCGCCCTGATGAGCTCCTTCAACCGCATCGGCGATGTGTGGTGCGGCGCCTCCAGCCCCCTGCTGAAGGATGTGCTGCGCGGCGAATGGGGTTTCCTGGGCACGGTGATCACCGACTATAACGGCAACGCCTACATGCACGTGGAGGCCGGTGTGGCCGCCGGGAACGACCTGATGCTCGCCAATGAATCCACCCTGCCCACCAAATTCACCGATGTCAAGAACCCCAGCACCCTGCGCATCATGCGCGAAGCCTGCAAGAACATTTTCTACACCCAGGTCAACTCTTCCACCGTCAACGGCACGTCGGACGCCACCACCATTTCCTACGCCACCTCTCCCTGGAAGCTGTGGCTGCTGAACGCGGATATCGTGCTGGCCGTGATCATTCTCGCCCTGGCCCTGATCACCTGGCTGAGCTGGCGCAAGCACAAGGAAAAGAAGATCGTCGTGGTGTCGGAGTAACCCTTGGTATGTCCCGGCCCGGGACGACACTGGACCGCTCCCGGGACGGTTCTGCAAAGACACAAAAAAATAGGAGGATTCCCGTTATGAAGAAATTTGCTGCACTGGTTCTGGCCCTGATCATGTCCCTGTCCATCGTGTCCGCGCTGGCGGAAACCACCTATGTTGGCAACACTGTGTACTGCGAAGCCGGCTATGAAAATGACGTGTACAACGCCGTGGCCAAGGTGCTCACCCTGAAGGACGACGGCACCTTCTTGCTGGTTGACAACACCTCCATCGTCCATAACTCCTACAAGGTCGTTACCAACTGGTTCTATTTCGTCACGGGCACCTATGAAATCACCAGCGACGAAGACGGCACCCTGGAAGTGGTTCTGCACGGCCAGGACGTGACCTACGTGATGAACGGCTCCGTGACCACCCTGGAAGAGGATGCCGATCTGCTGGAAGACTATGCAGAGCTGACCGTGGAATGCGACAACGACACCTTCAGCGTGAAGGAAATCTGATTTCTTCCTTCTTTGCCTTGCCCAAGGGCCCTCTGCCAGTGAGAGGGTGCCTTGGGCTATTGTGTTGTTTTGCTTTTTACGTATAATAAAAGCTTCATGGGTAGGATTACCGAGGGGGGATTTCCTATGCTTCGCATTGCGATCGTGGAGGATCAGGACATTGACGCGAATCTCCTGATTTCCTATTTGCGGCGATACGGCAAGGAAAAGAATCTGGAAATCGAGGCTGCGCATTTTAAGAACGGCATTCTGTTTTTGCAGCAATACCGCGGTGATTATGACATTGTATTCATGGATATTGATATGCCGGTGATCAGCGGCATGAACACAGCCCACAGCCTGCGGGAAATTGATCCCCATGTGCTGCTGATTTTCGTGACGGCTCTGGCCCGTTTCGCCCTGAACGGCTACGAAGTCGACGCTTATGATTTCATCATTAAGCCCGTTCAGTACAGGCATTTCATCACAAAAATGGAACGCGCCGAAAAAAAGCTGTCCACGGAAAAGCGAACCAAGCTGCTCATCAAAACCAATGAAAAAGCTGTCAGCGTGTACACCGACGAAATCCTGTACGTGGATATTAACAACCATATCCTGTCCTTCCATACCACGGACGGCGTGGTGTCCACCCGGGGGACCATCAAGGATGTGATGCAAACCCTGAATTATTCCTGCTTTACCTTATGCAATAAATCCTGTGTGGTCAATCTGCGCTACGTTCAAATGATCGACGGGGACGAGGCGGTGCTTCCGAATGGGGAAAGACTGCAGATCAGCCGCCCCCGGAAAACGGAATTCATGCAGCAGATCGCTGATTATTACGGAAACAAAAAAATCAACATGGGGAGATTCTGAGCATGGAATCGCTGTTTCTGAACATGTTTTTAACGCTGAAGCTCAGCTATATGGTGCGCTTCCTGGCGGCGGTGTTTTTATTCAGCTGGAAGCTGCCCAAGCAGCCCCGTTACTGGAGGCGGATGATCACCTGGTCCGCTTTGTGCCTGCTCGCCGCCGCTCTGATCCCGGTGTTATCGCAATCCTCGTTTTATATTGCCTCCATGTTCCTGGTGGAATTTCTGCTGGCCATGTGCGGCATCAAAATCTGCTGCAAAGCGGAATGGAACGTGGTTTTTTATATTGGCGCCGCCGTCCTGTCCGCCGAGCATATCGCCAGCATGATCGACTCTCTGATTGCCATGCTTTGTCCCAATGTCCTGTCTTTTTCCAGTGTTCACCGCATCACCTTGCCGATCCTGCTGAACTGGGTGCTTGTTGCCGCTGTTGTCTATGTGATCATCTATCGCTGGATGTTCCAGTCCAAGAGCATCGCGCTGGAGCACAGCCTGACGCATCATATCACCCTGATGCTGCTGATCGTTTCGCTGGCGGTCAACCTGTACATGAATATCATTTATTCCTCGCTGGTGCAGAATACCGGCGAATGGGAGTTGATTTTTGAATACGGCCTGAATATCCTGGTTTCGCTGTTCCTGCTGCTGGTGCAGGCAGGCATGATGCGCCAGAGCCAAACGGAAAAACGCCTTCAAACGTTATCCATGCTATGGGAGCAGGCCCGGGAGCAGTACCAGGTGAGCAAGGAAAACATAGAAGCCATCAATATCAAATGCCACGATCTGAAGCATCAATTGCTGGCCATCAAGGATAAAACGGACGACGCGGAGTATAAAAGCATGATGGAAATGATCGACAGCTACGGCGCAGAGATCAAAACCAACAACGAAGTGCTGGACGTGGTTTTTCAGGAAAAGAATTTTCAGTGCCGGAAGCTGGGCATCCAGTTCACCTGCATTATCGACGGCGCGGCCTTGAACTTTATGGAGACCACCGATCTGTACGTACTCTTTGGTAACCTGATCGACAACTGCATTGAGGCGGTGTCCCGGCTGCCGAAAGAAGAAAACAAGAACATTCAGGTCACGGTCCGGCGGGACAAGGGCTTTGTGATCGTTTCCACGGAAAACAGCTATCAGGGCGAGCTGAAATGGGCGGACGGCCGGCTGCGCACCTCCAAAGCGGACAAGAGCAATCACGGCTTCGGCCTGCTCAGCATCGAGCGAATCATCAAGCGCTACAATGGCCGCTATTCCATCAGTCCCGACAACCATGTGTTCAGCATCAACATCGTCTTCCCCGTCAAAGCGGATGGGAAAGCCAACGCGTAAGCCGCTGACGGTCAGGCAAAAAAAGCTCCCGGCTGAATCAGATCACAGCCGGGAGTCCTTTTTTATTCCGCCGGGGAAAAAGGAGGCGTTTCAGCGAGCGGAAGGGTTGGGAGATTACTGCTTGAAGAATACCCGCAGGCAGTTGTACATATGGGGCAGCCAGCAGTTATAGGCGTGGGTGCCGCCCTTAAATTCCACATAGGCGTAATTTTCGCCGTCCACCACCCGGTCGCTCATCTTTTCCAGGATGGCGGCGCAGAAATCCAGATGGCCCTGCAGGGCGAAATCCTCGCTGCCTTCGCCGTGATACCAGAACAGGATCGGCAGATCCTTGAATTCTTCGGAGGCCATGGCGTCGAAGAATTCCTGCCGGTTGTCGCCCATGGAGTAATTGCCGATATAGGCGAACACGTCCAGGCAGTGCTGCATGACGGTCTCGGTATTGGCGGAGCCCATGGAGAAGCCGGCAACGCCACGGTGCGCGCGGGTGGCCTTCAGGTTTTCATCGGACACATCGCCGTGGGCGTAGGTGGCATACCTGGTTTCGATCAGCGGAATGATGTCATAGCGCACTTCCATCCAATAGGGGGTTCGCCAGGCAGGCTGGGGCACGTCGTTTTCGCTGCCGCCGGGCTGGTTGGCGGGGTTGTTATCGCTGTACTGATGATGCACCGCTTCGGTGCCGGGTACGCGGCCCCGGTTGCTGGTGGGGGCCACCACGATGGTGGGCTCCATTTCGCCTTTGTCCATCATTCTGTCAAGCACAGCGCAGGTAGGCTTGCCCATGCGCTCCTCGCTGAGCCAATAGCGCTCGTCTTCCCCGGCACCATGGAACAGATACAGCACGTTGTATTCCTTGTCGGGGCTGTAGCCATAAGGCAGATACACGTACAGATCCTTTTCCAGCTCGAATTCCTCGTCGCCATCTTCCTTCACATACTGATGGGCGGTGTAGGTGACCATTTCAACGGTGCCCTTGTTTTCCACTTCCTCGGTATACTTGGGCTTCATAGGGATCTTCTTGATGAACCCGGCGTCCTTGTACACATCCGCCAGGGCGGGGACGCACAGGGACAGCATCATCGCGGCCAGCAGGGCCACTGCCAGAAGCTTTTTCATAACGCTTGATCATCCTTTCTAAATTGAATGGATATGAACGAAACGGGGCCGGGACATCGGCTGTCCCAGCCCCGGGCGGGATTACTTGAAGAATACCCGCAGGCAGTTGTACATATGGGGCAGCCAGCAGTTATAGGCATGGGTGCCGCC
>CAMOIA010000090.1 GCA_946615785.1 uncultured Clostridia bacterium | reverse complement strand
CGTCCGCGCTGCTCTGGGCGAGGAATTCGGCCTGCCCATGGGCACTTCCGTCACCGGCAAGCTCGCCGCCGCCCTGCGCCGCCTTGGCTTTGACAAGGTGTTTGACACCGATTTCGGCGCCGACCTCACCATCATCGAAGAGGGCACCGAGCTTGTGCAGCGCCTCACCAACAACGGCGTGCTGCCTATGATCACCTCCTGCTCTCCCGGCTGGATCAAATACTGCGAAACCTACAATGCGGATTTCATCCCGAACCTTTCCAGCTGCAAGAGCCCGCATGAAATGCTGGGTGCAGTCATCAAATCCTACTATGCCGAGAAGGCCGGCATCGATCCCAAGGATATCGCGGTGGTTTCCGTCATGCCCTGCACGGCCAAGAAATTCGAGGCGAGGCGCCCCGAGTTGAGCAACGACGGCATGCAGGATGTCGACGAGGTCATCACCACAAGGGAACTTGCCAGGATGATCCGCCAGGCGGGCATCGACTTTAAGAACCTTCCGGACGAAGACTTCGATTCCCTGCTCGGCGAAAGCACCGGTGCCGCCACCATCTTCGGCGCGACCGGCGGCGTCATGGAAGCCGCGCTGCGTTTTGCCTACGAAGCGGTGACGGGCAAGAAGCTTGAAAACGTGGAATTCCACAGCGTGCGCGGCCTTGAGGGCGTGAAGGAAGCCGAAATCGACCTGGACGGCAAGAAGATCGCCGTCGCCGTCGCCCACGGCACGGCGAACGCGCAGAAAATGCTCGACAGCGTCCGCAGCGGCGAAAAGACCTACCAGTTCATGGAAGTCATGTGCTGCCCGGGCGGCTGCGTGACCGGCGGCGGCCAGCCCATCGTGAAGAGCGACGTGCGCATGGGCGTCAACGTGTCCGCTGTGCGCGCCAAAGCGCTTTACGACGAAGATGCCGGCAAGGCGCTTCGCAAGAGCCAGGACAACGAAGAGCTCAAGACCCTTTACAGAGAATACCTGGGCGAACCCGGCGGCCATAAGGCCCATCACCTGCTGCATACCACCTATGTTGCAAGGGATAAGTACGAGTTCGTGAAATAATTCGGTTTTACTGTGGCGCCTATATCGCCGGAAAATCTCCGGCGGCACAGGCGCCATTTTTGTACACAAAAGGAAGGGGGTTGTTTCATGAAACGGCTTCTGGCTTTGCTGCTCACGGCACTCTTGCTGCTTTCAAATCTCCCCGCTTTCGCAGCCACCGGCACGGAGCGCGTGGAGACCTGGGGAGACTGGCAGGTGGTGAAGGCGCCGAGCTGCACCGAACCGGGTTTAAGAACGCGCTACAGCACTTTCGGAAATACCGAACAGGAAACCATTCGTCCGCTCGGCCATACGCCGGGGGAGTGGGTCACCGTACGGCCTGCCAGCTGCCTGCAGAAGGAGTATCAGGAGATGCACTGCAGCGTATGCTATCAGGTTATGGACAACCGTTTCGTAGGGGAACGGGGAGAGCATCAGTGGGGCGAATGGGAGGAGACGATTTCTGAATCCGACACGTCTGTTCTTACAAGACAGCGCGTATGCGCAGTCTGCGGGAAAACAGAAAAGGAAGTGACTGTATGGGCCGATCTGCCTGCCATGTCGGGAGCGCCGCTTGATGACGTTAGCCTCACGATCACAGCTTCGGGAGAAACGGAAGGCGTTCTTGACGCGAAGAACGGAAGAGCCAAAGTGCGCATCACGGCGAAAAACACGGGCAACAAACCGCTGCTCGTCACAGCCATCAACCCCGGCAAAAACACGGATGGGTATTCCGGCTGGGGAGCCGAGTTCATAAAGGAACTGGCGCCGGGCGATGAAGGCGGCTTTGATTACACGGTGATCGTGGACGAGGCGGACGCCGTCGTCCATAAAAGCGTCCATCGGGAGATTTCGCTGGGCTACAAGTATACGGATGACGACGGTGAAAGCAAGTACGGCAAATCCAACAAGATCATCCTGGACTACAGTCTTTCGGGGCTCGAAGACATGGTAACCGATCCGCCGGCAACGCCCGCGGAGCCGGAAAAGTCAGACAAACCGGAAACGCCTCCCGCGGAGGCGAAAGATTCCTCCGGGGACGTTAGCCTCACGCTCACGGCTTCGGGAGAAACGGAAGGCGTTCTTGACGCGAAGAACGGAAGAGCCAAAGTGCGCATCACGGCGAAAAACACGGGCAACAAACCGCTGCTCGTCACAGCCATCAACCCCGGCAAAAACACGGATGGGTATTCCGGCTGGGGAGCCGAGTTCATAAAGGAACTGGCGCCGGGCGATGAAGGCGGCTTTGATTACACGGTGATCGTGGACGAGGCGGACGCCGTCGTCCATAAAAGCGTCCATCGGGAGATTTCGCTGGGCTACAAGTATACGGATGACGACGGTGCAAGCAAGTACGGCAAATCCAACAAGGTCGTGCTGGATTACACCCTTGAAGGGCTCGAAGACATGGTAACCGATCCGCCGGAAACACCCACGGAGCCTGATACGCCTCCTGCGGAGCCGGATAAGGGCGAGGAACCGGAAACGCCTTCCGGGGATCCTGAAACAAGCCCGGAAGTGCCAAAGGACATGATTGACATGGGCGTGGGTCCGGTCGGCGGCGTCCATGAGCCCTATCACGAGGGGGACGAGGTCACCTTCGAGATCACGGTTTTCAATCGCGGAACGAGGGCATTGTACAACGTATTGCTTTATCTGCCAGACGGGTCATACGATGAAATCGGCACCATCGAGGCGGGCGACAAAGCGAAACGGGAATTCACACATACGGTCACCCATGACGAGGCGGCGGTCTACAAAGAATTCAGGTGCGATTTTGACGCCTGCGGCTGGCCCGATCTGAAAAAACCGCCGATCTGGGCGCCAAGCCATGCCTGGATTCTGGCTGCGGCCGATGGGAACGAACCGGAGAAGGCCGGGCTGAGCCTGACTTGCGTTTCCAATGTGCCCGCCGGCGCAAAGGCGGGCGACACGGTGAGCGGCCTGTTCACCCTGACCAACACCGGCGAGGTTCCGCTGACCTTTGTCGACGCGTACCTGCTGCCGTACCCGGGCTGCTTTACCGATCCGAACGCGAACGACGACATGAGCGGATGGGTGCCGTACCTCAATCAGGTGATCGATCCGAAGGACGATATATCGGCCACGATCACAACCGTCGTTACAGTGGACGACGCGGCGGCGGGCGAGGTTGTAAGAGAAGTGTACTGCCGCTGCGACGATCCGTCGGGGGAAAGAGTGCCCTCCAATTTCGCCAACCTCGAAGGGCCGCTGACCGGGGAGGACGAACACGGCGACCCGAACCCGCCGGAGGAACCCGAGGCACAGGCGCCCCTGACGATTGTCAAAGCCAGGGTGGGCAAGCCGATGAACGGATCGGGGTATCAGGCGGACGAAATGATCCACTATACCATCACCGTGACCAACGTGAGCGAGCAGACGGTGTATTCGCCTGCTGTGACGGATGCCCTTGCCGGTAAGGATGCGATCGCCTCCCGTCCGTCCCTGAGCAAGGATGACGGGCCCTGGGTAATCTCCTTTGATTATGTGGTTCGGGAAAGCGACTTCGACGGCGGAGCGCAGGTTCTGTACAATCAGGCCTGGGTCACGTATCGAAACGTGAACCAGTTGGAGGACAAGCAAAAGTCCAATACGGTGGAAGCACCCCTCTGGCACGGAGAAGAGAATGTGCCGGATGAAGCGCAGCAGCCGGAAGCAAAGGACAAAAGGGAATGCGTCCGCACGCTGAACCTGATGAGCGGCAGCGGCGCGGAATACACCCTGACCCTCTGTGCGGAGCACGAAGCGCTGCTGCGTGAAACGAGAGCGCTGATCGAGAACGCCGAAAGCGGCGAAGCGCGGCTTGCCGCGCTGGAAAGCGCCGCGGGACGCTGGCAAAACGAAGTGCAGGCGCTGTATCAGCTTCTGCCCGAAGAAATCGGCGCCGAAGGCTTTGACGCTTTGATCAATATGCTCGCCGCAGGGGAAAGCATGCTGCAAAACTGCATGGGACGAAACGAAGCTGAAAGCGTGCAATGGAGACTGGAACAGCTGTATCTGCGCTGTGTGGACCTGTGCTATGCCCTCCACCATGCTCCCGACAAGAACCGGCCGGACAGCCAGGTTACGGGATACTTCCAGGACATTCTGACGGGACTGGTGCCGGTCAAGAGCGAGCTTTTGCTTAAGGGGACGGAGAGCGGATGGTTCCTTGACATATTCCTTTGCGCACAGGACGCACAGGTGCTCGGAACGCTTCGGCGCGCGGTCGCGCAGGCAGACGGCGGGGAGGCGCTGATCACTGCATTCGATACGGCAGCGGAAGCTTTCAGGGGACGCCTTGCGCAGAACGCGCGGCAAAAGACCTTCACGCTGAACGCAGATGTGCGTCACGCGGCGCTCCTCTGGCAGACCTATGCCAGCGCTTACCTGGACTGTGAGAGGACGCTGTATAAAGCCCTGTACCCTGAAACCCCTGAAATTGCGGCGGAACTGTGCTTCCGCGCTGCGATGGAGCTGCTTGCCGGCGTCCAATAAGGCGCGTATCTTAGGCCCGATTAAACAAAGGCCATCTGATCCGATTTGTTTTCTGCGCGGGACCGTCCTTTCTTCAAAGGGCGGTCCCCTGTGCAGAACAGGCATACGGGCCAGGGGCTGTTCGAACCTTTTCAGGCAGGCTGAAAAAACGGAGGGAATGATGACGTTTTATCCTGTTGACGACCTGAGAGATCAGGAAATTGTTCTGCGGCTGGATCACACCTGCGGCGCGCAGCCGGAGAAGCGCTGGCTTCCGGCATATTATTTCCAAATCTGCCTGCCGGACGGAACCGGGGTCGGCCGCTGCGACCTTCGCATCGGGCACAATGACAAGACGTATATCGGCGGGAACATCGGATACGGCATCGACGCGCCGTACAGAGGGCACCACTATGCCGCAAGGGCCTGCGAGCTTTTGTTCAGACAGGCGAGAAAGCATCAGATGGATCATGTGATCATCACCTGCGACCCCATGAACCGTGCCTCGCGGCGCACCTGCGAGCTGGCGGGCGGGAAGTACCTTGAAACCGCGCCGATCCCGGAAGACAACGAGATGTACGCCGAAGGCAAACGGCAGGTCATGGTCTGGCGGTTCGATTTCAAGTATGACGAGTTTCTGTCCGCGGCGGGGCGGATCAACGAAAAGCTGCAGTCGGTTCCGCTGCTGTACGGGTCCTTGGGGCTGGAACAAAGGCTGGGGGTCTCTCTGTGCTCTGGCGATATCGACGTCCTCCTGCCGGAGCGGCTCCTGACAGCCGACTGGCAGCGGATGATCGCCCTGATGAAGGAGCTTGGGTACGCGCTTCAGGACGAAAAAGAGCATGCGTTTGTGAAAGGCGATTTCCATATGGCGTTTGCGCCCGCCGAAAGCCTTGAGATGTTTGCGGGCGTGAACCTGAAAGGCATTCCGCTGATTAGCCAAAACGGAGCGAAGTATTATCTGCCGGAGCTGCCGGATTACCTGAAGGTCTATGAAGCGTCGTCAAAAGACGGCTATCGCAGGCAGGTGAAGAACAAGCAGGATCAGCGGAAAATCGACCTGATCAGGCAGGCATTGAGGGCGGAAAGCCCAGACGCTCCCGTGACGAACTGAGGTTTTCCAACGATCGGAGAAAAACGAAGATGAAAAGGAGACGCATATGATACTTGTGAGCGCGTGCCTGGCGGGGGTTCCCTGCCGGATGGACGGCAGGAGCAAAACGATCCCGGAAATCAGGGCGCTGGTCGACGCAGGGCTGGCCGTCGCGGTCTGTCCGGAGGTGCTTGGCGGCCTTGAAACGCCAAGGGCCCCGAGCGAAATCCGGGACGGCCGGGTCGTGAATACCCTGGGGCTCGACGTGACGGATGCCTTTGTGCGGGGCACGGAAAAGGCGCTCGCCATCTGCCGCGAAAAGGGCTGTACGAAGGCCATTTTGAAATCCAGGAGCCCTTCCTGCGGCGTCGGAAGGGTGCACAACGGACGGTTTGACGGCGGTTTGACGGACGGAAACGGGGTTTTTGCGGCCATGCTGCTCAAAGAGGGCATTCCCGTCATGACGGAGGAGGACGATCTTGAAGGCCTTCAGCGCGGCAAACCGGGTGCGGAGGGCGTCGGCGCGCGCGGTTGACAAACGAAAGGTCAAACCGTATAATTTGAAATCATGCGCGCCGATCCATCCCGGAATGGAAAGGCTGCGTTTTCCAAAGCGGACGGAGGTGGGTTTATGGCCATTCAGGCGCCGAAGGGCACCCGGGATATGCTTCCGGAGGAAGCGTACCAATGGCAGTATATTGAAGCAAAGATGCGTTCGCTCGCAGCCCGGTGGGGCTATCGCGAGGTGCGGACGCCCGTGTTTGAGCATACGGAACTGTTTCTGCGCGGCGTGGGGGACACGACCGACATCGTGCAGAAGGAAATGTATACCTTCAAGGATAAGGGCGACCGTTCCATCACCTTAAAGCCAGAGGGCACGGCGGGCGCGGTACGCTCCTTTATCGAAGGCAGGATGTACGCCGACGCGCTCCCCTGCAAAATGTATTATCTCAACGCGCCGATTTTCCGCTATGAAAACCCGCAGGCAGGCCGTCTGCGCGAGCATCACCAGTTCGGCATGGAGTGCTTTGGCGGAAAGGAACCGACGGTCGAGGCGGAACTGATCGAAGCGCTTCTGACCTTGCTGAA
>CAMOIA010000089.1 GCA_946615785.1 uncultured Clostridia bacterium | reverse complement strand
CCCGAAGGCTCGAAAAACGAGACACACCTGTCTGAAGGCCGCCAGATTCGTAACCCGTCTCCAGACGCTGCTTGTGCGCCTTCGGCGCACGCTGAAGCTGCCCGCATCAGAAATGGAGACAGGCGTCCCGATTGCACGGAAGCTTCTGGATCAGTTCCGGAAATATATAATCACCGCAATTGAAATCGAAGCGGGAGATTTTCCCGCGCTTCGCGAATACCTTGCCGGAAAGGGGGAGGAGGCATGAAAAAGAAAGCGGTCGTCATGGCTGTGGATCATGGCAGGGCCGTCGTGCTGGTCGACGGCGGTCAGTTTCTGGAGATCACGGATCGATTTTACCGCGTCGGTCAGCAAATTGAAGTCGATGTTTCCTCCCGGGGAAAGCGGCACCCTCTGCGCCGGGCGGCACTGCTGGCGGCGTGTGTGACGCTGATGGTGGCGACCAGCGGCATGGCGGTCACAAAATACGTTCCATGGACCTATGTCAGCATGGATTCGGACGTTTATTCCGTACAGTTTACCCTGAATGCGCGGGGCGAGGTGCTCGACGCGCGCGATCTGCAGACCGGCGGCGTGATGCCCTTTACCCGCTTTGAACGCGCGGCGGACGCCGAGAAGAGAGTGTTTGCCTCGTCGGATGCCGATGCCACCGTGCTCGTTGGCGTCGCGGACCGCTTCGGCCGCACGAGCCCTGCTGCGGGTGAAATCCGAGAGGCGGGGGAAGGCAGCAGCCTTGAGATCCGCGAAGTTACCTGGCAAAACGCGGACAGGGCCCGTGATGCCGATACGACCCTCGGCCGCTTCGATTATGTATGGGACAGCTTCGCGCCCGCTGATCTTGCCGAAGCCGAAACCTATTACCGTCTGCCCTTTGGCGATTTAACAAACGGTCCGGACGGTGAGCCTACGCTTCCCGGGGAATCCTCCGGCGGGTCTGAGGACGCGTCCAGAGAGGACGCGCCTTCGTCCGCAGAAACCCGGCAAGAGCCGCTCAGGGACAGCTCCCTGCCGCAGCCGGACGAGCAGGCAGTTCCGGCGCCTGCGCAGGCAGACATCCCCGGCAGCGGGACGGACTTTGGTGCGCCGTTCTCCCCGCAGACCGATTCGTATGCGCATACGCCGCCTGACGCCCCGCAGGCAGACGTACCTGGCGCACAGCCGGGCGTACCGGCTGTACAGGAAAACCCGCCCGCACCAGGCGGCGCTCCCGGACCCTGGAATCAGCCCGGGCCACCTTCGCCGGGCGGCTGTGATCATCCACAAAAAAATCCCGGCACTTTTGCCGGGAATGGCTGCTCCTGGGTTTGAAGATGCATCTGACGGCATCGGGAAGATCTGACAAAAGGCTTTGCGCCTGAAAAGAGCATTCAAGCAGCTTCGGCTGCTTTTTTTGTGCCGGGCGTTTTTCGCCGCTTCAGGGGCGGATTTCAGTCTGCGCCGTTTTCCGCACCCGGGCGGCGCAGGCGGATGTCCTTTCCGTAAAACGGAACGTCGAGGCACACGCGGCCGTCCAGCAGGCGGCTCGTGAAGCGTTCGGTGTACCGTTTTTCCATTTCCACGCGGGAAAGGTTAGTGGAGACCGCGGTGCCGAGGTTTCTGAGCGTGCGTTCGTTAAGAACGTTGTAAAACGTTTCCACCGTGATGCTTTCAAACAGCGGTTCCATGCCCAGATCGTCGATCAAAAGAAGGTCGGCCTCGAAATAGGCTTGCGTGTCGCGGCTGCCGGGACGGAAATATTCGCTGCGCAAATCGTCCAGCAGCTTGTAGGCGGTCACGTACACGGCGTCCAGGCCGCGTTCGCGCAGGCGCTTTGCCACGCACCGCATCAGAAAGGTTTTGCCAAGGCCGGAGGAACCGTGCAGGCACAGGTTTTTAAGTCCCTCTGGATAGGCGTCGGCATACTGCTCGCATTTTTTCCGCACGGTCTTCATGTACATCCTTTGGGTCACTTCCGTGCCCGGCAGAGGATCGGCCGGAAAGACGGAGGGATCAAACCGTTCAAAGCCCGCGCCGCCGTCGTCCTGCTCGTCCATTTCGCGAAGGCGCTTGATAAAGCACTGGCATTCGGTGCGGATGCTGTCGCCGACAAGGCCTGTGTCGCGGCAGATGGGACAGCGGTACTGCGGCTGCAGGTAGTCCGCGTCGTAGCCCGCGCGGACCAGGGCTTCGCGGATGCGCGCGTTGTAATCGCGCATCACCTGCTCCACATCGGCGCTTTTGCCGTTTTCGAAGATTTTCTGGATGCCGCCGAGGATCATCTGGTGCCGCTTGTCCACAAGCGCGGCGACGTCCGGCGCATTCTCCCGGATTTCGTCCAGGCGCGCGTCCTCAAGAGCGGCGTTTTTCATGCGCTGCGCTTCATATTCCGCCATCAGAAGACGGTAATGCTCTTTATTCATCGGTTTCCTCCATGGCCTCGCGCATCAGGTCGCCCGACGCGCCGGAAAGCTCTTCTTCTGTATACACGCGCTGCCGATACTGCTGGGCGCTCACCTGACGGGACGGTTTCCCCTGGGGAGCCGCGGCCTTCGCCTGGTCCAGGCTGCGGATGCCGTCTTCGTGCCAGGCGCTGAGCACCTTGTCGATATAGCTGAGCTTGTTGCCCTGAATGCCGCGCGCTTTTTCCGCCGCAAAGAGCAGGAGCTCCTGTCCCATGCCCTTCTCCCGCCAGGCGCGAAGCCAGGCGCGGTCGCGCTGCGTGGGGCGCTGGCTGAGGGCGCACTGCGCGAAGATTTCCTTCAGGTCCGCGTTGTCGGCGCGGAAACGGTCCAGATATTCGCGGACGGCGTTCTCGTCCTTCAGGCCCTTTTTCTCCCAGGCGTCCAGCAGCATGGCCATATCCTCCGCGCCGCCGCCCGCTCTGCGGCATTCCTGGCCTGCGAGCACGAGCACCTCGTGCGGGAAGGTCAGCCGCCACTGCTGGTAGAGGTTCACGATGACGCTTCTGGCAAGCTGGGGACGAAGGCCGCCCAGCGCTTCCCTGGCAAGGGCATATACATCCTGTTCGGATTTCAGGGTTTCCTTCACGTCGCTGGCGCTTCCGCCGGCGCCGCGGGTGCGAAGGCCGGAGAGAATGCCGTCAAGATAGGCGAAGGTGGCGTCGCCCTTTGTGGTTTCCTTCGTTGCTTCCAGGATGGCCTCGTGCGAGAAATTCCATTCCTCGCGCCATTTCCGGTAAAGGGCAAGCTCCGCGTCGCTGGCAAAGCGCCCGCGCCGTCCCAGGGCCCTGAGCACAGCGTCCGCGCCCTTCCGGGTGGCCTGGTCGTTTTTCAGCCAGCTCTCGGCGTCCTCCGCGGTCACAACGCCGCCTTCGCGCATGGCCGCGGCGGTGCTTTCCGCTTTGCGGAAGGAAAACTGCGGGCCGGAGGCGGCGATCATGTGGTTGATGAGCATCAGCACCGCTTCCGGGCTCAGGCCGATCTCCTGCACCCATTCCCAGGCCGCGGCGATTTCGCCCGGGCGCACCTTCCTGCGGTCGCCGAAAGCCGCGTACACGCTTTCGGCGAAGTCCACGTAGGAGGCGTCCTCCCTCTGGGCCAGGCCGTCGCCCGGTCCCTGCAGGGCGCTGTGGACCGTGTAGAGCGGAGGGTCGTTCTGCTCCCGGGTGATCAGCCTGCGCCGCTCCCAGTAGCGAAGCGCGCTTTCGATTTCGCTCACCTGCATGTCCAAATCCCTCGCCGCGTCCTCCACGGTGAAGCGGCCGCCCCGATGCGCCTGGTAGAGGGCGAAAAGATACACCTTTACCTGGTCGCCCTTGGCCGCGGGCAGATAGTCTCGGATGAACAGGTTCTCCACCGGGGTCACGCCGAGCATTTCGGCGGCGGCATCCAACTGAAACATAAGGCCTCCGAATTCAGGTCACGTGGCGTTTTACGGCGCGCGTCGACAGCGAGATGAGGATCACGGAAAAAGCGCAGAGCCCGGCGAGCACGAGGCCCTGTTCCTGCGTAAGCGGTACCAGGTACACGAGCTGACCGAAGAAAACAAAGATCAGGATCAGCGCCGCGGCACAAAGGGTAAACACCGTTGCGCGCAGCTTTGTGGGCGGCAGGCACAAAAGCAGCAGTACGGTAAGGCCGCAGCAGCCGGCGGAAAGGGTGGCGATGGAGGAGCAGACGTCAGCGCTCCAGATTTTTTCAAGGCTGGCACACACGAACGCGCAGATGGTCACCGCAAGGCCGCCGGGAATGGCCCGCAGGATGACTTTCTTCAGGAAATGTCCGCTCACACGTGCCTCGTCCGGCTCAAAGGCCAGAATAAAGGAAGGAATGCCGATCGTCAGGCTGGAAAGCAGTGTAAGCTGCACGGGCCGGAAGGGATAGACCGCGCGGATAAAGAGGATGAGTACGCTCAGCGCGAAGGAATAGAGTGTTTTCACAAGGAAGAGGGTCGCCGAGCGGGAAATGTTGTTGATGACGCGGCGGCCTTCGTTCACAACGCCGGGCAGGGCGGAAAAATCGTCGTTCAGCAATATCACCTGCGCGGTTTTCCGCGCGGCGTCGCTGCCGGAGCCGATGGCGATGGCGCAGTCGCTGCGCTGCATGGCGGGAATGTCGTTCACGCCGTCGCCGGTCATGCCGACGATGTGCCCTTCCTCCCGCAGCGCTTCCACCAGCAGGCACTTGCCCTCCGGCGATACGCGGCCGAACACGACCTTGTCGCGCACGAGCGCGCGGATTTCCTCCATCGGGGTGTCGGCCCGCAGGCTGGAAACGTCGGCATAGCGGTCCGCGCCGTCAATGCCGGCGGAAAGCGCGATGCGGCTTACGGTCACAGGGTCGTCCCCGCTGATGACGCGCAGCCCGACGCCCTGCTCCTTAAAATAGGAAAGGGTTTCTTTGACGTTGGCCCGGAGTTGATCGCGGATGAGCGCATAGCCGAGCACACGGGAAACACAGGGCAGGGCTGATTCCGTCCACATCCCGTCCGCCTCCGCAAGGCACAGCACGCGAAGGCCTTCTTCCGCAAACGACCTGACCTTCTGCTGTCTTTCTTCGGTGAACGCGCCGCCTAAAATGATGCTTGGCGCGCCCAGAATGAAAACCCTGCCGTCCGCGAACGCGGCACCGGAGCATTTGCGCTCGGAAGAAAAGGGAAGCAGCACCCTTGCTTTTTCCCGGGCCGGCGGAAAGGCGGCTTTCAGTGCCCGCAGGGTGGGGGAAAAGTCCTCCTGCGCGCCCAGAAAGCGGGAAAAGGCCGAGGCAGCTTCTTTTTCGTCCGCTTCGTCTGCTACGAGCCTGTCCAGCGTCATTTCGCCGCTCGTGAGCGTTCCGGTTTTGTCCAGGCACAGCATGTCGACGCGCGCGAGGCTTTCGATGCCGTACAGGTGGTTGATCAGGGTGCCTTTGCGCCCAAGGCGCACAACGCCCGCCGTCAGCGCCATGGACGTGAGCAGGATCAATCCCTCGGGCAGCATGCCCACCATGGAGGCGACGACGCGCGGAACGGTTTCCTCAAGGGGCTGATGCAGGTAGAAATACTGCTTGGCAAAAAGCAGCGCGGCGATGGGCAGCATGAGCGTGGAAGCTACCCTGACCAGCTTGCGCATATCCGTCAGAAGCTGGGAAACGGGGTGTTTCAGACGGCCAGCGCTTTTTTGCAGGCGGCTGATGTAGCTTTCGTCCCCGACCCTGTAGAGCTGGGCGGTGACGTGTCCCGCGGAAACGAAGGCGCCGGAAAGCAGGCAGTCACCTGCGTGCTTGGGGATCGGACGGCTTTCGCCGGTGACCAGGCTTTCGTTGGCGGAGGCAAAGCCCGATAGAACCACGGCGTCCGCGGGCACCTGGTCGCCCTGGTGCAGGATCACAAGATCGCCCTCTACAAGAACTTCCGGAGAAACGGGGGTTTCCCGGCCGTTGCGCAGGGCGGTGACGGGGGCTTCGCTCTTGAGCTTCATTTTCCGAACGGCCCGCATGGCGCGCACTTCCTGCACCGTGCCGATGAGCACGTTTGAGAACACGACGCCCAAAAAGAGCATGTTGCGGTACGCGCCGACCAGGGCCAGCATGACGGCCATGCCGATGTTGAGCAGGTTGAAAAGCGTCAGGCTGTGTTCCCTGACGATGCGAAGAAAGCTTTTGCCTGCCTCGGCAGTGCTTTTGTTGCTTTTGCCGCCGGCAAGGCGCTCCTTCACCTCTGCATCATTCAGGCCCTCGGGCCTTGTGTAGACGAGGTCTGCGGGCGCTCTGTCGTCGCGCTCAAGTTCCACAGGTTCGTTTCTCAAGCTGAAAATCTCCGCCTTCCGTTCGACCGTTGTTTTTCTATTATACGCCCAGGCGGACGGAAAAGCAAAGAAAAACGCCGCGCAAGGGGGAAAAACGAGAGATTTATCATCAGCAGATCCCATGCGGGTTTTCTGGGACGCAAAGCTCTCATTCCCTTGGCCCGGTACAAGCGAAACACGGTTGCCGACCGGCTGCCCTGCCGGAATATTTGTATCAGGCACTTCAAATGGCTTGACAAGGCATGGGGAATGTGCTAATATACCACATTGTCAGCAAGGCATCTGCCTGGCGGCTGCGCGGGCGCCTGTAGCTCAGCTGGATAGAGCAACGGCCTTCTAAGCCGTGGGCCGGGGGTTCGAATCCCTTCAGGCGCGCCTTTTTGATCTATGGTGGGTGTAGTTCAGTGGCTAGAGCGCCAGATTGTGGCTCTGGAAATCGTGGGTTCGAGCCCCACCTCCCACCCTTTTTTCCCTCCTGGGGGTCATCGAAGACGTTGGGGTGTAGCCAAGCGGTAAGGCAAGGGACTTTGACTCCCTCATTCGTAGG
>CAMOIA010000088.1 GCA_946615785.1 uncultured Clostridia bacterium | reverse complement strand
CGTTGCGCGCGCCCACACCGTTGCCCACCATGATGGCCACCGGCGTCGCCAGCCCCAGCGCGCAGGGGCAGGAGATGACGAGGACCGAGATGGCCCTGGCCAGGGCAAACCCGAAGGGCCTCCCGAGCAGCAGCCACACGATGAGCGTGACCATTGCAATGGAAATGACCGCGGGCACGAACACCGCGCTGACCCGGTCCGCCACCTTGGCGATGGGCGCCTTCGTCGCCGCCGCGTCGGAAACCATGCGAATGATCTGGCTCAGGGTCGTATCCTCCCCCACGCGCTGTGCGCGGCAGCGAAGAAAGCCGGATTGGTTGATCGTCGCCGCGCTGACCGCGTCGCCCGGCGTTTTATCATTCGGGACGCTTTCGCCCGTCAGCGCGGATTCGTTGACGGCGCTCTCGCCTTCAAGCACTACGCCGTCCACGGGAATGCTTTCGCCGGGTCTGACGAGAAAGACGTCGCCGATGCGCACGGACGACACGGGGACGGTCATTTCCTTCCCGTCTCTTTCGATCACAGCTGTTTCAGGACGGAGGCGCATCAGACTTTTGAGCGCGTCTGTCGTGCGTCCCTTAGAGCGCGCCTCCAGCATCTTGCCGACCGTGATCAGCGTCAGGATCATCGCTGCGGACTCGAAATAAAACGAATTCATGTACAGGTGTCCGTTTTCAGGATCGCCCGTCAAAAGAAAGAGCTGCCACACACTGTAGAGAAACGACGCGGCAGACCCCATGGCCACCAGCGTATCCATGTTCGGCGCGCCGTGAAGCACGGACCGGACGCCCGAAATGAAAAAGCGCTGGTTGATCACCATCACGGTCACGCAGAGCAGGAGCTGCGCGATGCCAAGCGCCGCGGGATTTCCGTCCAGAAAGGCGGGCGCGGGCCAGTGCCACATGTGCACGCCCATGGAAAGGTACATCAGCGCCGCAAGGAACATCGCGGACCACACAAGACGCTTTTTCAGCTTCGGCGTTTCCGTATCCTTCAGCGCGTCGTCCGAAGCCTTTACAGGTGCGGCCTGATCCTTTGGCGAAGCGCCGTAACCGGCATTCACGACCGCCTGCACGACGGCTTCGTCGCTCGCGCTGCCCTCAACGCCCATGGAATTGGTGAGCAGGCTGACCGCGCACTCTGTTACCCCGTCCACTGCCCGTACGGCCTTTTCCACCCGCGCCGCGCAGGCAGCGCAGCTCATCCCGGTCACCTGGTACTGTTTCATGATCCCAAAGCTCCTTTATTTCAGCAGTTTCTGCAGCGTACGCAGCAGGTCGTCGATCACTTCGTCGTGCCCGTCCCGCAGGTCGTCCGCTACACAGGTGCGAATATGCTCGCCAAGCACCTCCCGGCTGAACGCGTTGAGCGCGGCGGCGGCAGCGGCGGCCTGGTTGACCACGTCCGTGCAGTACGCCCCGCTTTCCACCATGTTTTTCAGTCCCCTTACCTGGCCTTCGATGCGGCTGAGCCTGTCGAGCAGCCGCTTTTCCTCCTCCGGAAGCCGTTTTTTGACCCGATGCCCGGACAGCTGCGCCTCCATACCCATCCCACCTTTCCCGCGCATTATATACCCCCGTGGGGTATATGTCAAGACAAAACGAACCGGAAACAGCATTGCATTTCGTCTTCGTTCCTGTTATAATGCCCATGGAACTGTTGCAAGCGATTTTTCTGAGGAGGAAAACCCATGGATATGCTGACCCGTCTTGCCAACGCCGGCGTCGTGCCCGTCGTTGTGCTCAATCGCGTCGAAGACGCCGTTCCCACCGCCAAGGCTCTGCTCGCCGGCGGCATCGATGTCATGGAAATCACCTTCCGCACCGCCGCGGCAGCGGAAAGTATCCGTAAAGTATCCGAAGAAGTGCCCGGCATGATTCCCGGCGCCGGCACCGTTCTGAACGTGGAGCAGGCCAGGCAGGCCGTGGAAAACGGCGCGAAATTCATCGTTTCCCCCGGCTTTGATCCCGAAACCGTCAAGTGGTGCCTGGAAAACAACGTGCCGGTCACGCCCGGCTGCGTCACGCCCACCGAAATCATGGCGGCCAAGGCCATGGGGCTCAACGTCGTCAAATTCTTCCCCGCCGGCGTATACGGCGGTCTGAAGGCGCTCAAAGCGCTCTCCGCCCCGTTTGTCGGCATGAAGTTCATCCCCACCGGCGGCGTGAGCGAAGAAAACCTGGCTGAATTCCTGAAAGCGCCCTTTATCCATGCCGTCGGCGGCAGCTGGGTCTGCGCCGCAAAGGACATCGACAGCGGCAACTGGGAAGGGATCACCGAAAAGTGCAAAGCCGCGCGTGCCATTTTTGAAGAAGTGCGCGCCTGACCTTCAAAAGCCCTGCACCCGGCCGCCCCTGGCCGGGTTTTTTGTATGCGCCGCCGACCCGGGCGGTATTCTTCCAAACAGAACGTTGAAAGGCTGGAAACGCGGATGAAAAAGCCGGAGCTGCTCTGCCCCGCAAGGGATCTTGCCACCTTAAAAACCGCCGTCCATTACGGCGCGGACGCGGTATACATCGGCCACCACACCTTCAGCCTGCGCCAGGGCGCTGCGAACTGCAGCTTTGAGGAGCTGGAAGAGGGCGTCGGCTATGCCCACACATACGGCAAAAAAGTGTACGTCGCCGCCAACATTCTCGCCCACAACCGCGATCTTGCAGCCGCGGAGGCTTTTTTCGAACGGCTCGAATCCATCCGGCCGGACGCGGTGATCGTATCCGACCCCGGGCTGTTCATGGTTGCGAAGGCGAGGTGCCCTTCTGCAGACATACACATTTCCACCCAGACCAGCAGCATGAACGTCGGCACCTTCCGTTTCTGGCAGGATCTCGGCGCAAGCCGCGTGGTATGCGCGCGGGAACTTACGCTCGAGGAGATCGGCGAAATCCACGCCGCCCTTCCGGACCTTGAAATCGAAGCGTTTGTGCACGGCGCGATGTGCGTTTCCCACTCCGGCAGATGCCTGCTCTCTTCCTTTATGGCGGAACGGAGCGCCAACCGCGGGGCCTGTGCCCATCCATGCCGCTGGAAATACGTGCTCATGGAGGAGAAGCGTCCCGGCGAATACATGCCCGTGGAAGAGGACGCGCACGGCACCTATATCATGAACAGCCGCGACCTGTGCATGATCGGCCGCATTCCGGACCTGATCGACGCAGGCATCGACAGCTTCAAGATCGAAGGCCGCATGAAGAACGCGCTTTACGTCGCCGTGACGGCGCGCGCGTACCGCATGGCCATAGACGACGCCCTCAAAAACCCTGCCCTGTACCGGAGCCGCGTCGGCGAATACCTTGCCGAAATTAAAAAATGCACCTACCGGCCCTTCACGACCGGGTTCTACGACGGCGCGCCGCAGGAGAGCATCCTCTATGACAGCTGCGATTACCAGAGCGGCGCCGTTTTCCTTGGCACCGTCGAAGCACTGGAGAACGGGGAAGCCGTCCTCACCCAGAAGAACAAGTTTTCCGTCGGCGACGAAATTGAGGTGATGAAACCCGACGGACGCAACCTCAGCCTTCGGGTCGCTTCCATCCGGCGGGAGGACGGAACGGCAGCGCAAAGCGCGCCCCATCCGAAAGAGCGCCTGCGGGTCGCCTTTGAGGGCAGCGGCTTTGAAGAGACGCAGATCGGCGACGTGCTGCGCAGCCGATGTGAAAACGCCGCTCCGGTCATCTGACCCTGCGGCGAAAAAAGCGGAGGCTTCCCTCCGCAGCGGTTTCTTTTTCGATTGTCCAACGTTTTTTAGTCCTCCTGGTCGATGCACTTGAGCCTGAATCCGAGCCCGTCGCAGGAGACGCAGTGATAACGAATGCCGTCCAGCGTGCCGTTGAAAGCGTTTTTCAGCGAAGCGCCGTGCAGGTGTCCGTATATTACATCGGTCGGGGCAAAGGAAGCGATCAGTTCGCTCATGGGCGTATGCCCGTGATGCTCATCCAGCGGCGGATAGTGCGTCAGCACGATCATCCTGCCGCCTTTTTTCTGTCCGGCTTCAAGGGACATGCGCAGGCGGATCAGCTCCCGCTGGTAAATCTTCCGGGTCTCCTCGTCCGCGTCCGTCGGATGCGTCCAGCCGCGGGAGCCGCAGAAAGTGACGCCGTCAAAGGTCACGGTGTCGTTCTGCAGGGCATACATTCCCTTTGGCAGGACGGCGCGCAGCTGCGTCAGGCTTCCCCACCAGTAATCATGATTGCCCCTGAGAATGATTTTGATCCCGGGAAGCGCGCCGACCGCGTCGAGGTCCTTCTGCGCTTCCTTCAGCTGCATCGCCCAGCTCAGATCGCCGGGCAGCACGACCAGATCCTCCTGTGTCACCCTGGACCGCCAGTCCGCGCAAATCCTGTCAAAATGACCCTCCCAATGGCGTCCGAAGACGTCCATGGGCTTGTTTGCGCCGCCGGGCAGATGCAGATCCGAAATGGCGAAGATTTTCATGCCTTACTCCTCTTCGTCTTCCAGGCTCTCATTTTCCCTTTCTTCTTCGTCGCCCATTTCGTCCAGGCTCAGATCGTTCTCGATTTCGCGGTATTCGCCCTCCGGAATGTCGTCGCTTTCCGTATCCGCGGCGATCTCATCCATGGAGGAAACGGGATCCATACCGATATCCATCGTGACGGGTTCTTCGTTCTCGTCACGGTTTTCTTCCTGCTGTTCCATTTCCTTCATGCAGAAATAGCATATATCCTTCCCCGGCATCGCGGGACGCTCGTTGCACACCGTGCACAGCTCCAGCTCCTCACGGGTGCTTTCGCCCTTCATTTCACGTCTGCAGACCTTGCAGTATTCTTCGTCTTCCTGGATATAATTCAATTCACAGCGTGGGCATTTCTTCAGCCGCATTCGGAAACAGCCTCCCTCGATCGATGGTCGGGTGATATTGACAGGAACATCTCCCGCCCTGCATAGCATGGCGCATTATACACCCGAACGCTTTCATATGCAACCTCTATTTCAGGCTCTTTTCCTCAAAAGGCCGGCCCTGCAGGAGGCCTTCCATCGCAAGCAGAACATTTTCCCTGCCGTCTCCGTTTTCCGCGGAAAAAACCACGGCCTGCCACGGCTGCACCTGCAGCGCGCGCAGAATGGGCGCCATATATTTCATTCTCGCGCCGCGGCTGATTTTATCGGCCTTGGAGAGCACCACGACGAACGGGATGCCGCGCGCGCGCAGGAAAGCGTTCATCTGCAGGTCGTCTTTCGTCGGCTCGTGGCGGATATCCACGATATGAATCACGCCGCATAGCTGCTCAGACGCCGCAAAATACTGCTCCATCATGACGCCCCAGCGCTCGATTTCGGCCTTGGACGCCTTCGCGTAGCCGTAGCCCGGCAGATCGACCAGGTAAAACGATTCGTTGATCTCAAAGAAATTGATCAGCCTGGTCTTCCCGGGGGCTTCCCCCACCCGCGCAAGCTTTGAGCGGCGGCAAACGCAATTGATCAGGCTGCTCTTGCCCACGTTGCTGCGCCCGGCCATGGCGATCTGGCTGAACGCCTTCGGAGGCGCTTTGTAGGATGACATGGAGGTCGCAAATTCCGCTTTTGTAATTTCCATTTTTTCTCCGTTCAGGCAAGCACCACGTTCAGCACGTCCTCGATGTGGGACGCCTCGTGGATCTCAAAGGTCTTCAGCACGTTTTCGGGGATCTCCTCAAGGTCCTTGTCGTTTTCCCTGGGCAGCACGATCACCCTGATCCCTGCACGGAACGCGGCGAGCAGCTTTTCCTTCACGCCGCCGATGGGCAGCACCCTGCCCCGCAGGGTGATTTCGCCCGTCATCGCCACATCCTGCCGGCACTTATGTCCGCTCAGCGCCGATACCATGGCCGAAACCATCGTCACGCCGGCGGACGGCCCGTCCTTCGGGATGGCGCCCTCCGGAACATGGATGTGAATATCCGTTTCCTTGATGAAGTTTTCGCGGATGCCCCACTTTTCGCCGTTTGCCCGCACATAGCTGAGCGCGGCTTTCGCGCTCTCCTTCATCACGTCGCCAAGCTGACCCGTCAGCTGAAGCTGTCCGGTGCCGGGCATCACGGTGCATTCCACGGTCAGCGTTTCCCCGCCGACCGTCGTATAGGCAAGTCCGTTCACGACGCCGACGAGCGGCTCCTTCTCCGGCGGCTCGCGAAGGTACTTGGCCGCGCCGAGATAGGCGTGCAGTTTTTCTTCATTCACCGTAACCTTTTTGAGCCCGTGCTCAAGCATGTCCACCACGCTCTTGCGCACGACGCTGCCAATGGTGCGCTCCAGTTCGCGCACGCCGGCCTCCCGGGTGAAATTCTCGATGATTTTCTGCATCACCGCTTCCGATACCTGCACCTGTCCTTTTTTCAGGCCGTGCTCCTGGATCTGCTTGGGCAGGAGGTGCTTCATGGCGATGTGCAGTTTTTCTTCTTCTGTATAGCTCGGCACCTCGATGACCTCCATGCGGTCAAGCAGCGGGCCGGGAATGGTCTCCACGGTGTTCGCCGTGGTGATGAACATAACCTTGCTCAGGTCAAAGGCCACCTCAAGATAATGGTCGCGGAAATGATCGTTCTGCTCGCCGTCGAGCACCTCCAGCATGGCGCTTGCGGGATCGCCGCGGAAATCGCTGCTCATCTTGTCGATTTCGTCGAACAGAAAGAGCGGGTTCATGGAGCCGGCCAGCTTCATGCCGTTGATGATCCGGCCCGGAATCGCGCCGACGTAGGTGCGCCGGTGTCCGCGGATTTCCGCCTCGTCCCGCACGCCGCCAAGGGACATGCGCACATATTTGCGCCCAACGGCCTTGGCGATCGCCTTGACGATGGAGGTT